>NZ_VMKU01000169.1:0-993 GCF_013276315.1 Streptococcus sp. 2741
CTCTTATTATGGGAAGATACCTATGAATTGGGTACAGACAACATTAAATTATATAGGAATAATTAGTACTGGTAACACGCCATCTAAAAATAGCCCTGAAAACTACGGCGGCGAAATACCATTCTATAAACCTGCTGATTTATTACAAGGAGAACTATACAATGCAACTGAATATTTATCGGTTCTAGGAAATACAAAATCCAGAAAAATAAAAGCAGGTTCTATTTTAATAAATGGTATTGGAAATATTGGAATTGCTGGGATTGTTCGTGTTGATGGAGCGTTCAATCAACAAATGCATGGCATAGAAGTATTTAATTTTGTCAACTCAAAATTTTTACTTTTAGCTATACAGTCTGATTTTATGCAAAAACAATTCAAGAACAATACATCATCTACCACTATTCCTATATTAAACAAAACTAGATTTTCTCAAACTATAATTAATTTTCCAGGTATACGTACACAAAAATTAATAATTACTAAAGCTGAGAAACTTTTTGAAAAAGTAAATCAATTTTAGCGACAATTCTCTTTTGTTCTAAAACTGAAGGAATACCTATTATTTTAGATTTTAGATACGAATAATGTCGAGCATAGCCCCTGTTCCTAACAAATAATAGCGTATAGTCTAAGTGGTATTTTAAAAATTTTGCAGATAAGCAAATTGGAGACAGAATTTTTACTCCGTCTGCACCAACAACAAAAGGGAAGTCTATAATCTTAAGATTTCTTGTATGGTCACCAAATATTACAACGTTTGTTTTATAGTCTAGAATCTTAGAAAAATTATTAGAAAATCCTTCAACTAATATTTTAGATTGACTAACTACTGGAATCTTGCCCTCTTTTACAATTTCAGACTGTTTTATTTGATAAGGCTTAGCTGAAATAGTTGTTACAATTTTTTCTAAAGGAGCTAGCAACCAAGTTGATCTTCTTGGAAAATCTATTTCAATTTTAATGTTATTCAGATAATAAGAGCCATAATCA
>NZ_VMKU01000017.1:0-49162 GCF_013276315.1 Streptococcus sp. 2741
TTTCATTGAGTATTATTTCCATTATTTATACTGATATATAAAATAATACGGAAAACTTCTCAAAAGTAAGAATTTCTTTGACAAACCAAAGAAAACGCTTGCATATTGTTTTACTACATGCTATACTGGTATAGAAATTTATTGATTGGAGAATCATCATGAGAAAAACACCAGCTCAAACTGAGAAAAAAATGGTCTACAGCATCCGTTCCCTCAAAAATGGAACTGGTTCTGTCCTTATCGGCGCAAGCCTTGTCTTGCTTGCCATGGCTACACCAACTATCTCAGCAGACGAAAGTACACCAACCACTAACGCAAATAATAGTGAAACTACTACTGCCCTTGCCCAGCCTCTTACTGATACAGCAACTAGCACTGGTAAGAAAGAAAGCGATTTTTCTTCACCTAATAATGCAAGCGCTTCCCTAGAGAAAGAAGAAAAACCTGCAACAGAGGCGACCACTCCTGTTGCAAGCCCAGCCGATCCAGCACCACAAACTGGACAAGATCGTTCAAGTGAGACA
The DNA here is from genome assembly GCF_013276315.1 of Streptococcus sp. 2741. Taxonomy (NCBI): domain Bacteria; kingdom Bacillati; phylum Bacillota; class Bacilli; order Lactobacillales; family Streptococcaceae; genus Streptococcus; species Streptococcus sp. 2741. Next base: position 525 of record NZ_VMKU01000017.1, read on the forward strand.
ACTACTTCCACTAGTCCAGTAACGACTGAAACTAAGGCAGAAGAGCCCATCGAAGATAACTACTTCCGTATCCATGTCAAAAAACTTCCTGAAAAAAACAAGGATGCTCAAGGACTATGGACTTGGGACGATGTTGAAAAACCATCTGAAAATTGGCCAAACGGAGCCTTGTCCTTCAAGGATGCCAAAAAAGATGACTACGGCTATTACCTAGATGTCAAATTAAAGGGAGAAGAAGCCAAGAAAATTAGCTTCCTCATCAACAATACAGCTGGAAAAAATCTAACCGGCGATAAATCTATAGAAAAACTAGTTCCAAAAATGAACGAGGCTTGGTTAGACCAAGATTACAAGGTTTTCTCTTACGAGCCACAGCCTGCAGGAACTGTTCGCGTCAACTACTACCGCACAGATGGCAACTATGACAAGAAATCTCTCTGGTACTGGGGAGATGTGAAAAATCCAAGTAGCGCTCAATGGCCTGACGGAACAGACTTTACGGCTACAGGCAAATATGGCCGCTATATCGACATTCCTCTTAATGAAGCCGCAAGAGAATTTGGATTTTTATTACTAGATGAGAGCAAAGAAGGAGACGACGTGAAAATCCGTAAAGAAGATTATAAGTTTACAGATTTGAAAAATCATAGCCAAATTTTCCTAAAAGACGATGACGAATCAATTTACACAAATCCATACTATGTCCATGATATCCGCATGACAGGGGCCCAACACGTAGGAACTTCTAGCATTGAAAGTAGTTTTTCAACACTTGTCGGTGCTAAAAAAGAGGATATCCTCAAACACTCCAACATCACTAATCACCTAGGAAATAAAGTAGCTATCACCGATGTTGCAATAGATGAAGCTGGTAAAAAAGTGACCTACAGCGGAGATTTCTCTGACACAAAACACCCATATACTGTTAGCTACAATTCCGGCCAATTCACTACCAAAACAAGCTGGCGCCTGAAAGATGAGGCTTACAGCTATGATGGTAAACTTGGAGCTGATCTTAAAGAAGAAGGAAAACAAGTTGATTTGACCCTCTGGTCACCAAGTGCTGATAAGGTTTCTGTCGTTGTCTACGACAAGAATGACCCTGACAAAGTAGTTGGAACTGTCGCTCTTGAAAAAGGGGAAAGAGGAACTTGGAAACAAACTCTAGACAGCACAAACAAACTCGGAATCACCGATTTCACTGGATACTACTATCAATACCAAATCGAGCGTCAAGGTAAAACTGTTCTTGCACTCGATCCTTACGCTAAATCTCTTGCTGCTTGGAATAGCGACGATGCCAAGATTGACGATGCCCATAAAGTGGCTAAAGCCGCCTTTGTAGATCCAGCTAAACTCGGACCTCAAGACTTAACTTATGGTAAGATTCACAATTTCAAGACTCGTGAAGACGCCGTTATCTACGAAGCTCATGTGCGTGATTTCACTTCAGATCCTGCCATTGCAAAAGACTTGACCAAACCATTTGGTACCTTTGAAGCCTTTATTGAAAAACTAGACTACCTCAAAGACTTAGGTGTGACCCACATCCAGCTCCTTCCAGTCTTGTCTTACTACTTTGTCAATGAATTGAAAAACCATGAACGCTTGTCTGACTATGCTTCAAGCAACAGCAACTACAACTGGGGATATGACCCTCAAAACTACTTCTCATTGACTGGTATGTACTCAAGCGATCCTAAGAATCCAGAAAAACGAATCGCAGAATTTAAAAACCTCATCAACGAAATCCACAAACGTGGCATGGGAGCTATCCTAGACGTAGTTTATAACCATACAGCCAAAGTCGATCTCTTTGAAGATTTAGAACCAAACTACTACCACTTTATGGATGCTGATGGGACACCTCGAACTAGCTTTGGTGGTGGACGCTTGGGGACAACCCACCATATGAGCAAACGGATCCTAGTTGACTCTATCAAATATCTAGTTGATACCTACAAAGTGGATGGCTTCCGTTTCGATATGATGGGAGACCATGACGCCGCTTCTATCGAAGAAGCTTACAAGGCTGCACGCGCCCTCAATCCAAACCTAATCATGCTTGGTGAAGGTTGGAGAACCTATGCTGGTGATGAAAATATGCCTACTAAAGCTGCTGACCAAGATTGGATGAAACATACCGATACTGTCGCTGTCTTCTCAGATGACATCCGTAACAACCTCAAGTCTGGTTATCCAAACGAAGGTCAACCTGCCTTTATCACAGGTGGCAAGCGTGATATCAACACTATCTTCAAAAATCTCATTGCTCAACCAACCAACTTTGAAGCAGACAGTCCTGGAGATGTCATCCAATACATCGCAGCCCATGATAACTTGACCCTCTTTGACATCATTGCCCAGTCTATCAAAAAAGACCCAAGCAAGGCTGAGAACTATGCTGAAATCCACCGTCGTTTGCGACTTGGAAACCTCATGGTCTTGACAGCTCAAGGAACTCCGTTTATCCACTCTGGTCAGGAATACGGGCGTACCAAACAATTCCGTGACCCGGCCTACAAGACTCCAGTAGCAGAGGATAAACAACCAAACAAATCTCACTTGTTGCGTGATAAGGATGGCAATCCATTTGACTATCCTTACTTCATCCATGACTCTTACGATTCGAGTGATGCTATTAACAAGTTTGACTGGACTAAGGCTACAGATGGAAAAGCATATCCTGAAAATGTCAAGAGCCGTGACTATATGAAAGGGTTGATTGCCCTTCGTCAATCTACAGATGCCTTCCGACTTAAAAGTCTCCAAGATATCAAAGACCGTGTCCACCTCATCACTGTCCCAGGTCAAAATGGCGTGGAAAAAGAGGATGTAGTGATTGGCTACCAAATCACTGCTCCAAACGGTGATATCTACGCAGTCTTTGTCAATGCGGATGAAAAAGCTCGCGAATTTAACTTGGGAACTGCCTTTGCCCACCTCAGAAATGCTGAAGTTTTAGCAGATGAAAACCAAGCAGGACCAGTCGGAATTGCCAACCCTCAAGGACTTGAATGGACTGAAAAAGGCTTGAAATTGAATGCCCTTACAGCCACTGTTCTTCGAGTCTCTCAAAATGGAACTAGCCATGAGTCAACTGCAGAAGAGAAACCAGACTCAACCCCTTCCAAGCCTGAACATCAAAATGAAGCTTCTCACCCTGCACATCAAGATCCAGCTCCAGAAGCTAAACCTGATTCTACTAAACCATCTGCAACAGTAGCTGATGCAGAAAATAAACCTAGCCAAGCTACAACTGGTTCACAAGCTTCACAACCAGCACAAGAAGCACAAGCATCATCTGTAAAAGAAGCGGTTCGAAACGAATCGGTAGAAAACTCTAGCAAGGAAAATATACCTGCAACCCCAGATAAACAAGCTGAACTTCCAAATACAGGAATCAAAAACGAAAACAAACTCCTATTTGCAGGAATCAGCCTCCTTGCGCTCCTTGGTCTCGGTTTCTTACTAAAAAATAAAAAAGAGAACTAAACTAGCCCTCCTATAGAACTATCCCCCAAGCCTTAACGCTCGGGGGATTGATTTTTGCCCTGATAAGCCTATCTATCAAATCATATATTCTACACTATAGGTCGCATCCGAGAGTATTCGTGCCAAAAATTGCTTGGTTCGTTCTTCTTTTGGACGACTAAAGAAATCATGGGCATTATTTTCTTCAACAATTTTCCCACCGTCCATAAAAATAACATGATTGGCTACATCTCTAGCAAAACCCATCTCATGAGTCACTACTACCATAGTAACTCCTTCTTTAGCTAACTGTTTTAAAACATCTAAAACATCCCCTACCAACTCTGGATCCAAGGCCGATGTTGGCTCATCTAATAAAATGACCTCTGGTTTCACAGCAATGGCACGCGCAATACCGATTCGTTGTTGCTGGCCTCCAGAAAGCTGAGAGGGATAGTAAGCTTTATAAGCTAGTAAACCAACTTTTTCTAAGGCAGCTTCCGCACGTTTTGTTGCTTCTTCCTTAGGAATTTTCCGAGCAATAATCAAGCCCTCCAAAATATTTTCCAAGGCCGTTTTATTAGCAAATAAATTATAATGTTGAAAAACGAAAGCAGTCTTCTTGCGAATTTCTAAAATATCTTTTTTAGTCAATTTTCCAAGGTCGTATTCTTTATCAGCAAGCTTCAAAGAGCCACTATCGGCTTTTTCTAAATGATTGAGACATCTGAGAAAAGTCGTTTTACCTGATCCAGATGGCCCCAATATTACAACCACATCCCCTTGGTTGACCTTGAGATTAACATCTCCCAGGACTTGTCTGTCTCCAAATTTTTTTGCAACATGTTCTACTTGTAACATTGTCTCCTCCTATGCTAAACCTGTACTGGGCACTACTTGTCCCTTTCTTCTTTGAATATAGCGTTTCTCTAAGATTGAAAAGCCCCATTGAATCAATCCGCAAATAAGAATGTACTGTAAAAAGATCACAAAATAGGATTCAAAATACTGATAACCATAAGACGCTTCAACACGGGCAATTGCTGTAATATCCTTAATGGTCATCACAAAGACCAAAGAGGTTCCTTTTACAATATTTATGACTAGATTAGCCAGATTGGGCAAGGCTGATTGCAAGGCCTGTGGAAAAACAATCCTCACATAAGCCTGACTAGTGGTTAAACCAATCGCTTGTGCAGCTTCTAATTGTCCCTTATCCACAGTCAAAATAGCCGAACGTAAGATTTCTGATAAACTACCTGTTGTCATCAAACTATAGATAATAAAAGCATAATAGATCGGATTGAGTTTAAAGATATCAACATCACTCCCTATGCTTTTGAGAAATTGATTGAGCAAACTCGGAAACAAACTATAAAAGAAAAGAATCAGCAAAATCGGAGGTGTTGCTCTTATAAAAGCTAGATACACGAGAGAGAAAGTTCGAACACCTTTGACTTTATATATTTGTCCCAGAGCTAAAAACAAGGCTGGTCCAAAACTTAAGACCATGGCTACAATCATAATGATTAAGGTGGTTGGCACCCCTTTTAAGGTCTCTAAAAAAGTTTTCGCAATATAGTCTAAATCCATATCCTATCTCCCTTTCGTTTCCAAAGATTTTTCTAACAAGCGACTCAAGAAGGAAACAGCCAAGGCTACACCCCAATAAAGAATGGCAACCGCTGTATAGGTTTCAAGAGAGTAATTCCCCAAATTGCGACTGATTAAGAGATTCCCAGCTCCCATGACATCCACAAAACCAATCGTATAGGCTAGGGCAGCGTCCCGCATCAAATTTAGAATAGCGGTCGTCATATTTGGAAGAGCCACTTGAAAAGCCTGAGGAAAAATGATTCTCCAAAATGTCTGACTAGGGGTCAGACCAATACTGACTCCAGCTTCCATCTGACCTTTGGGAATTGCCTGATAGGACGCCTTAAATACTTCTGCAATGATAGCCGCAAATAGCAAGACCATGGTGAATAAGACGAAGACCGTCTTAGACCAGTTGTTGATATCTAAATTCAGCCACCATTTTAAAAATTCAGGTAAACCATAAAAAACTAAAAACAGTAAGACAATGGGGGGAGTACAGCGAAGAGTGAAAATATAGCCCTTAGAAAGACCTGCAAAAGTCTTGTCTTCTCCCACTTGAGCCCAAGCCAGTAAGCCACCGAAAAGGGAACCAAGGATTGTAGTAAAAAAGAGAATGGACAAGGTCATCGGAAGAGCCTGCCATAAGGTGGGTAAAAATTGGAACACTCTTGAAAAGTCATATGAAACCATGTAAACCTCTTTCTAATACTCAATGAAAATCAAAAAGCAAACTAGGAAACTAGCCGCAGATTGCTCAAAACAGTGTTTTGAGGTTGTGGATAGAACTGACAAAGTCAGTAACCATACCTACGGCAAGGCGACGTTGACGTGGTTTGAAGAGATTTTCGAAGAGTATAACACGCCTGACTGCTCATCTAATCTCTATCAACGTAGCTAAAAACATCTTCTTTGAAGTATTTTTGAGAAAGTTTAGCTAGAGTTCCATCTTCTTTTAATTCTTTAATCGCTTTTTCATACTCTTTAGCAAACTTCTCACCCTTTTCATCACGGTGAATCAAGGGATAGGTTGGAATTCCTTTATAAGGGAACCAGCTAAGTTTGTCCGCATATTGGTGGTAAGAACCATCCTCTGCTGTCACTGCTTTTTCAAAAGACAACTTGATGTCAAAGAAAGCATCATAACGTCCTTCTAAAACCCAAGCATAAGCATCTGCCACCTTGAAAGATTCAGCAGCTGTCAACTCAATTGGTGTATCCTTGTGCTTGTCATTATAGCTATTAATCACATTCCACTGGGCATTTTGAGGAGAGATGGGTACTAATTTCCCTTTATTTTTGGCGAAATCATCAATATTCTTATATTTAGCTTCATCTCCTTTTCTGACAGTAAAACCAATAATGCTGGCTCCTACTGGCTCAGATGGAATAATGAATTTCTTAGCCCGTTCATCTGTATACCAAGCACCTTTAGTTCCAATATCGTACTTGCCAGACTCAAGTCCAATCAAGAGATCATCATCACTAGTTCCAGTATACTCAAATTTATAATCTGCTAATTTCTCATCCACCGCCTTTAAAACAGCGACTTCATAACCATCTGATTCCCCTTTTTCGTCAATAAAATCATAAGGGACATAGTTTTGAGTATGGGCAACTTTTAAAGTTGTTACTTGTCCAGACGAAGCTGCATCTGCACCTTTAGCAGATGCTCCCGACAAAGTCCTACCAATAATCGTTGCTCCAAGCACTGCCACAACCGCAACTCCACCAACAATCCATGTTTTCTTACTCATATTCTTCTCCTTTATTTAGCTACTGCTTCTCTCACCCACTGGATACGCTCCACTGCAATATCGTTTGGAATGGTACAATCTGCTCCAAGTATGAGGCCATCTTTCCCTGTTTCTTCTACCAATCGTTTGGTTTCAGCCTGAATTTCTTCCTTACTGCCTCGATAGAGAAGGCCATCTTTACCGTTTTCAAATCCTCCCAGAACAGCACGACCCTTGAAAATCTCACGACCTTCTTTTAGACTAATCCCTTCTGGACCAACTGCCCAGTTAAAAACATGAGCTGGATAGTCTGCAAAGATATGAATATCGTTTCGAGCTCCTTCATAGCCACAGATATGAAGGATATTTACCCCACCAACCGACTTAGCCGCATTTAAAACAGTCAGTTCACTCGGCTCAATAATCTCCTGATAGGCTTCAGCAGAAACACGCGCATCCTGAATACTTTGCACACTGAGATAAATACCATCTACTCCTGCATCTTTAATAATAGCTTGACTCAAGCTAGCGATATCTTGCGCAATCACATCAAGGACTTTTTTCAATTTCTGAGAATCTTGAACTAAGAAATCTGCAATGAGATCATCTCCACCAGACACTTCTCCAAGTAACCATTTGAGGTAGGTCACAGGCGCAAAAATATTGTAAATAGCAACAATATCTTCCGTAAACTCCTGCTTAATCTTCTTCACTAATTCTACCTGCTCTCTAATCCACGGATGATCTTTACCCAGAGGTTGAACCTCCGACAGCTCTTGGAGTGACTTCCCTTTAGCAATAACTGGATTTGGATAAGCAAAATAGCCATCACTCATCAACTTGATAAAGTCTGGATGTAGGTCACGGATAAAACGTTTGTGACCTTGTATGTTCTTTTCAATAATCACAGGATTGGAAAATCCCTTTAACCATTCCTCTTCTGATGTAAAGTGGTGCCAAAAACCTACAGGTACACGGCCAACCACTTCTCCTCTAAATGCTTTTAAAACCCAGTCTCTTTTTTCTGACATCTCTATTTTCCATTTCTTTCTTTTTCAACTAATAAAACACTGGCAATATCATTGGTTTGAATAAAGGGAAGACTTCTCTTCTGAAAATCCTGAATCCCATGACATCTTGGCCCTTCCTTACAAGCAAGTCCCTTTGTAAGACTGATCGCAAGTAAGATGACAAAGCCGAGGGCCGTCCCTACCAATAGCCACTTTTTTCTTTTCATAAGGCTCTCCTATTCTAACATAGCAGCCTGACGAATCCAGTCCAATCTTTCTAATTCAAAGTCATCTGGAACCGTGCAATCCGCTCCAAGAAGGACTCCTCTAGTCCCAGCTTCAGCCAACAATCGTTTGGTTTCCTCTTGTAGTGCAGCCTTTCTACCTCCATAAAGCAGGCTCTGCTTCCCATTTTCAAAACCACCCAAGACCGCTTTGCCATGAAATAGCTCCTGACCTTGAGGTAAACTGACTGCTTCATGGTGGGTTGCCCAATTGAAAACCTGGGCTGGATAATCTTTGAAAATAGTCACATTGTTACTGGCACCTTGGAAACCGCAGATATGCAGGATATTTACCCCACCTACCTGATTGGCAGCTTCTAAAACCTTTATGTTACTTGGCTCAATATAGGTCTGATACAATTCTGCTGTGATGCGCTCATCCTGAATTTCTTGTGTACTGAGATAGATTCCATCTGCTCCACCATCCTGAATGATTTTTTTAGTTAGGATAGCGATATCCTCAGCTATCACGTCTAAAACATCCCTGAATAGCTCTGGATTTTCAAGAAAAAGATCTGAAACCTCCTTATCACCTCTAGAAGTCTCTGTACGAAACCACCTTTTCAAATAGGAGATCGGAGAAAAAATATTGTAAAATGATGCAATGTCCTCAGTGAAGGTTGCTCGAATAGCCTCTACCACTTCTACTTGTTGCTGAATCCAAGGATGGTTTTCACCAATCGACTCAATAGAAGCTAACTCCTGAAGACTTGTAACCTTAGGACTGTAGACATTACTTGGATAAATGAAAAATCCGTCACTCATCATTTTGACAAAATCAGGATGGATTCTTTCAACGTACTTCCGATGTCCCTCTACACTTTTTTGAAAGATACGTGGATTATTTAAACCTTGTCCTTTTTCCTCCAGTGTTACAAAATGAAACCAAAAGCCAACAGGAACCCGTTCCACCTCTTCTCCTCGAATAGCTCTAAAAACTAGCTCTCTTTTACTTGTCATACTTCTCTCCTTCCATTTGGATTGAAACCATCTTACCACTCCTTTTGACCTTTTCCCAATATATATTGACTATCGACTTGATTGGGATTGTTTATATCAATAGAGAAAAAAATCTCTGAAAANNTTTTCAGAGATTTTTTTCTGTTTATTGCTTTTTTAAAATAGTTGTTATATAGATTTTTTATCAGCCTGATTAGTATTTTTTATTAAGCCTCTTTCATGGCAAAGTAAGCCCGGACTTTGGGAGCCACTTGTGTGCCGAAGAGTTCAATAGCTCTCAGGACTTGTTCATGAGGCATGGAACCAAGCGGTAGATGGAGCATGAAGCGGTCCAAACCTAAGTCTTCAATCATGCGAATCAATTTTTCGGCCACCTGATCTGGATTGCCCACAAACATGGCGCCATTTGATCCTACCTGCTCCAAATATTGCTTATAACGCAATTCTTGCCAGTGTGGACGGTCTTTGGAAATAGCATCCACTACTTGCTTGGTCGGATGGAAATAATCTTTCACAGCCTGCTCGCCATCTTCAGCAATCCAACCCCAAGAATGGACCCCAACCTTTAGTTCCTGACTGGCATGGTCTGCTTCGCTCCCAATCTCACGATAAGCCTGAATCAACTTTTTAAAATAACGAGGGTTACCACCAATAATGGCATAGACAATCGGTAGGCCTGCCTGAGCAATCTTTACTGTTGATTCGACATGACCACCTGTCGCTATCCACAAGGGTAATTTGTCCTGAACTGGACGAGGATAAACTTCTTTACCAGCAATCGTTTGGGTCAATCGACCTTTCCAGTCTAGCTTTGTCTTTTCATTGACTAACTGGAGCAAGTCTAATTTCTCATCAAAAAGGGCTTCGTAGTCTTTCAAATCATAGCCAAACAGAGGAAATGATTCCGTGAAAGAACCCCTTCCAGCCATAATCTCCGCACGTCCATTTGACAAAGCATCGATAGTGGCATATTGTTGGAATAAGCGAATCGGATCCATACTCGAGAGAATGCTGACTGCACTGGTCAAACGGATTTTCTTGGTATTGACTGCCCCAGCTGCCAGGACAATCTCTGGGGCTGATACTGCAAAATCCTCTCGATGGTGCTCACCAATCCCATACACATCCAAACCAACCTTGTCAGCCAGTTCAACCTCTGCTAGCAACTGGCGAATGCGTTCGTCATGACTGTAAGTTTGCCCAATCCCTTCAAGCTCCGTTGTTTCCCCAAATGTTGAAATTCCCAATTCTACCATATCCATTATCCCTATCTACTCTGTCCTCCAATTTGAAAAATTATTCTAATACTCAATGAAAATCAAAGAGCAAACTAGGAAGCTAGCCGCAGGCTGCTCAAAGCACTGTTTTGAGGTTGCAGATAAGACTGACGAAGTCAGCTCAAAGCACTGCTTTGAGGTTGTAGATAGAACTGACGAAGTCAGCTCAAAACACTGTTTTGAGGTTGCAGATGGATGCTAACCTGATTTGAAGAGATTTTCGAAAAAGATTAAATATACTCTACAATTTGCTCAATCAATTCTGGGTCGTCTAAACCTGTAACTTGTATAACAACATCTTTGACTGATTGTTTAGCCAACAATTCACCTAATCGAATACTTTCTTCATCATTTACATCGCGATAGTCAAAGGCATAGCCAACTGTTTTAAGTAGGTTTTTATATGACAAACTGAGTTCTTTCAATTCACGTATCGGCCGGATGAATCGTTCATTATAGCCTAATTTTCGGATTGGAGTACGAGCTACGCGACTAACCTCGTCCACTATGAAAGGATTTTCAAACCGTTCTATAATGACTTTGTGATAATTCTCCAATTCTTTTTTATCAAAGTTCCATTTGGCAATCAAGAGACTCCGAATTTCAGTTAATACAGATTCAATCCGAGATTTGATATTAGGATTTTGAAGAGCTTCCAAAATTGTCTTGGCACCATAATGCGCACCAATGTAAGCTGAAGTTGCATGTCCAGAATTGACTGAAAAAAGTTTTCGCTCAATAAAGGGTTCTAAATCTTCTTCATAATGCACATCTTTTAGACGTAAATCTGGATTTTTAAGACGCTTGGTTTCCACGACCCATTCATTAAAGGGTTCGACCACAACAAAAAGGGAATCTTCGTGACTTTGTGCTGGAACAATCCTGTCTACTGCAGCATTTGGAAAACCTATGTAGTTATCAGCAAATGTCAAACCTTCCGGACTTAAATATTTCTTGACTTCTTGATAAAGAAATTGAGACCCGCCAATCATATTTTCACAGGCCATAACATCCAATGCCTGTGTATTTCCTGCAACTCGGCGAGCTTCGATTCCTTTGGCTAGAAGTTCAGCGATAAAAGGGAGTATATTAGGTCCGATTGCAGTAGTAATAATATCCGTCTTTTGAATCGCTTCAATGACTTGCTCAGGATGTTCTTTGCTATTAATGCCAGCCACATTAGTTACTTCTATACGAGACTGTCCTTTCTGTGCAATTTCAATTTCATACTTGCCCTTTTCATTTAGAGCATGAATTATCTGATTATTGACATCCACAAAATCAATATGGAAACCATTTTTAAATAGAATTTCACCTATAAAACCACGACCGATATTACCGGCACCAAAATGAACAGAATGTTTCATTCAATTTCTCCTTTTCCTATTTGAGGGACATATATACTAGATGACAAATGACGAAATTCAATTATTCAACAGCATCAAATAAGCGCAATACTTCCTCTTTTGACTGAGCATCTGCTAGTTTAAGAACATTATCTACATCTGCACAGAAGATAGAAATTTTCTGAATAATTTCTAAGTGTTCATTACCAATACCAGCAATACCAAAAAGAACCGTTGCCACTTGAGGGTTAGATACATTCCCAAAATCAACCCCTCTAGGGACTTGAACGACTGTAATACCAGACTTGAGTACATCCTTTTTTGCTGCATCTGTTCCATGCGGTATGGCAATAAAGTTACCCATGTAAACAGATAGCTCTTTATCTCGCTCAATCATGGCTTCAATATAGTCTTCATTAACATATCCACCCTCATAAAGAACTTGCCCACAATAACAAATAGCTTCCTCCTTGTTAGAAAATTGTTTATTAAGCTTAATCAAATGTTTTTCAAGTTTCATATTAGTTCTCCAATTTCTTAATTTTTTCGTTAAAAATAGTATTTAGCATCTGATAAATAATGGATTGATTTCCCGTCTTGTAAATCTCTGTATAAAGATGATTTTCAATAATCGACTGACTAATAGCTGTCATTAAATCTCTCGCTTCCTCGCTAGCTTCTTTAGACATTAGCATTAGCAGACACCTTTTGACCTCTTCTTCCTCTCGTTTCATTGACAATGCGGAGATAGGTAGTTTGAGTTCAAACATAGTAAAACTATTTGTTGTTACTTTGCTAGACTGACTATGTAAAAGCACCAGACCAGTATTAGGAATAGCCATAGGACTATTCTGGAAGTGAGATAACAATTTTCTTGTTAGGTAATCTCTGTCACTCACATTCTTCTGATATTGGATGATTTGTTCTACCGTGTGCTCAAATGATTGATTATTCTCCAATTGAACCAACTCGAATTGACTCAAAAGCTGACTACTAGATATTAAATAATCTTGCAAGTCATAACTTTTCTCTGGAGCGATAGCATCACGCGCGACAATTGTACGATGTGCCTGTACATACTGAAGTCGTTCCTGTAATTCAAGCAATTCTTTGACGGTTGGAAAACTAGAAATTACATCGATTTCCTGATTAGTCAGCGGCTTGGTAGATAAAATATAATCATACTGACTGAGATCAATACTGTGGTAATCTACTAGAGACTGAATATCTATCAACTCTACAAAAGGAGCAACACTCTTAATTTTACTGACTAATAAATCTCTAGTGACCCGACGTTCATCCGTTAAAAGCAAAACACGGACTGGATAAATCTCTGGACTACGGCCTAAGCTAGAGATAAAATGTAGGGCAATCATGCCATACTCATACTCTGTATGAAGATATTTCGGAAAAATATCATTCACTAAAAGACTGATGACTGTATAAAGAAATTTATTCCTTTCAACTAAAATCTGGACAGATTCTGGCAAATTTTCACCCTGAAAAAGGATAGGGACGCCTAAACTGAGCCGAATATGATGGAAAAGAAAATTGAATAAAACCTTGTCCTTAAAAAAGTCAATCTTGGTATACATGGAAACCGTATCAATCAGATTTGAAATATTGTAGAAAAATTCACCATCAAATTTCTCCGTAAAGAGCGGATTGTCCTGACGTTTAATGATTAATTCATCCAAGATGCTCGCAAAATAGATAATTTCCTGAATACTATAAAATTGTGCAGTCTGCTTAGAGTAAGCTTGAAAAATTTTTTGAGAAATTTCCAAAGCCTGCTTACTAGTATTAGGTGAATTTTCAATGTTTTGCTCCTGACCTATAAGAGATAACAAGATCGCAAAAAACATCTTCATCCTAGCATCCATATCTGGAAAACCTGACAGTTGCTTATTAACAATCTGACTGGCCAGCCTAGTTCTATCTGCTTCTAAAATATCAAAGCTCCCAAAATTACCGGTTGAAAAATCTGCTACTGAGATACAGTTTGTCAGTAAAATAGCCAAAAATCTTCTCTTACCAACTGAATCACCAGAAATCCGATAACCTTTTTGTCGTTCAATTTTCAGATCAAAGTCTAAAAGACGCTTATCAATATCTGAAATATCCTGAATAATAGTTACATTACTGACTTTCGTGCACTCTTGCAATGCTTCATTGGTGACAAAACCACTCTCAGTCAGAAGGCGATAGGTAATCAACTCTTGTCTTTCTTGGGGACTATACTCAACTAACACTTCAAGTTCTGTCGGCAAATCATCCAACTCTCCAGTCAAAATATAGTATTTCCCATGCTTCGTTATTTCGATTCCATATTGCTCCATGCTATCTGTCAAATCTGATAAAGTTCGATAAATTGTTCTAGATGAAACCTGTAAGATTTCAGTCATATCTTGCATTGAAAGCTTCCCTACATGTAGGAAAGCCTTCAATAATTGTTCTTCTCGTTTGGTTAATAGCATTCGTAATTTAGAAACCTCTAGTTCTATTTGTACATTCTAGCAGCCATTTTGTCATATTCTGGTGTTGTTACTAAACTATCCACAATAAGAAATTGAGAATTCGGTGCTGCTTGCTGCACTTCTGCCTGTAAAGAAATAGTTGTTACAATCATTATGTTTTTAGAATTAAATTCACCTAATTCTAAAATTTTGGCAGTAGAAACTGGAATACGAATATTCTTGTTTCTAAAGATAGCCCGAATCGTTTCACAGCCCATAGTTGCAGATCCCTGTGCTTTACCATAAGCAACTACTACAGCATCAATATGGTTAAGGTCAATTTCCTGACTATCTACTGATGCTGAAGTTGGTATATCTCCTTCAATTTCTGCTATTGGAGAAGCTCCTGTTAATGAAGCTACAATTTCATCATAACGAGGGGACGCTAAGAAATTATCAACAGAAACATGAATAGCACTTGGACTCTTGTCTTTAGCTCTTGGTGTCAGTTCTTCCTGAGTAACAATTAATGTTTTTGGTGTATCAAGCAAATTTGAGATTGCCTGATTAGATACTGGAATCTCTAGACCTGCTTTTTTAACCTTATCTCGAAGAATACTAGCTCCCATAGCAGAGCTTCCCATACCAGCATCGCAGGCGAAAATGATTTTTTCCACTGAGTCTGTCGAAACAACTGCATCAACAGAAGTTGATACTAACTGACCTTTAGACTGAGCCTTAGCTGCTTGGGTAGCCGCCTGAGCAGCTTCGAGCGAATCCTCAGTTGACTTGTCTGCATGAAGAATAAGGGCTGCTACAAGGAAAGAAACAACTGCTGCCACTAAAACACCTAGAAGAACATTTAGATGGGGCCAAACGCCTTTTGGCGCCGTAGCCATAATCGCAATAATAGAACCTGGTGAAGCTGGAGATTTAAGACCAGCGTCTAAGAGTTGAAAAGTAAAAGTTCCAGAGATACCTCCTGCCATAGCAGCTAAAAATAGAGTAGGCTTCATCATAACATAAGGAAAGTAAATTTCATGAATCCCTCCGAAGAAATGAATAAGCATTGCCCCCCAAGAAGAAGATTTAGCAGAACCTTTACCGAATACAGCATAAGCTAATAGAATTCCCAGGCCTGGTCCAGGATTAGCTTCCAATAGGAAGAGAATTGACTTACCAGCTTGAGCTACCTGTTCTACTCCCAGAGGAGTAAAAATGCCATGATTGAGGGCATTATTGAGGAAAAGGACTTTAGCCGGTTCGATGATAATATTAGCTATAGGAAGGAGGCGAGCATTAACAATAGCCTCAACACCATTCCCAACAGCTCCAGTAAGAGTCGATACGACTGGACCGATTGCGTAGAAAGCCAAAAGCAATAATGCAAAACCAACGAGACCAGCTGAGAAATTATTAACTAACATTTCAAATCCGGGACGAATTTTTTCCTGGAACTTTTCATCAAATTTCTTGATAGTCCATCCTCCCAGTGAGCCCATTACCATAGCTCCGATAAACATAGGAACACTAGAACCTGTGATTGCACCAACAGTAGCAATAGCTCCTACAACGGCACCACGTTGACCATGGATCATATATCCACCTGTGTAACCAATCAGGATTGGCAATAAATACGTTAACATAGGACCAACAACAGTAGCTAACTGTTCATTTGGCAGATAGCCATCAGCGATAAAGAGGGCAGTCAACACTCCCCAAGCAATAAATGCTCCAATATTGGGCATAACCATATTTGAAAGCGATGTCCCTAGTTTTTGAACTCTGACTTTCAATGATACTTTTTCTTCCATTAGGATCATCCTCCTTTTCTTAAAACTAGTATATACAAAGTTAAAAACCTTTAAAACTAAAGTTTTGTCACAGATTTTGTGCCAAAACTTTACTTTTGACGAGGCTGGGCAAAAAGGCTTAAAAATGATAAAACGCATCATATCAGGTGTACAAAACCTTAATATGATGCGTTTTATCATGGAAAGATTTACTGAATTTTCTCTTCAAATTGAGTTTTTGCCCAGCTTCCTCTTTTTATAGTAGTTTGAAATAAGATACGAACAAATCAATTGGAAAATTCAAATTAATTTCTAGAAATATTTTAGTATTCCTGTGTACTGTTCTAAATTCAATCTGCTATAATTATTGAAAAGTAAACCCCTATCATCATTTGTAACATAAAAAATAGGCTGTAAAACCTTATAGGATAAACCTATGGCTTTACGCCCGTATATTCATAGATTCTATTCTACCGTTACTGATTTAGCAAGGTTACGTGGTTTGTCCACATCAAGACCACGGTGGAGGGTTGCAAAGTAAGCGACCAATTGTGTTGGTACGACCATTGAAATTGGTGAGAGGTAAGGGTGTACAGTCGTAAGGACGATATCGTCTGTCTCTTTAGCAACATTTTCTTCTGCGATAGTGAGGACTTTTGCACCACGGGCTGCCACCTCTTGGATATTTCCACGAGTGTGGTTGGCAAGGACTGGATCTGACAAGAGAGTCAAAACAGGTGTTCCTTCTTCAATCAAGGCAATAGTTCCGTGCTTGAGTTCTCCTGCCGCAAAGCCTTCACACTGGATGTAAGAAATCTCTTTAAGTTTGAGACTTGCTTCCATGGCTACGTAGTAATCTTGACCACGTCCGATGTAAAAGGCGTTACGAGTTGTTTCAAGTAGCTCACGAACCTTGACTTCAATGGTTTCTTTCTCTGAAAGAGTTGATTCGATAGACTGAGCTACGATTGACAACTCATGAACTAAATCAAAGGCTTGCGCTTTGGCATTGCCATTTGCTTCTCCGACTGCTTTTGCAAGGAAGGCAAGGGCTGCAATTTGCGCTGTATAGGCCTTGGTTGAGGCTACGGCAATTTCAGGACCTGCGTGAAGGAGCATGGTATGGTTAGCTTCACGTGAAAGGGTTGAACCTGGGACATTTGTCACTGTCAAGCTTGGGATTCCCATTTCATTAGCCTTGACCAAAACCTGACGGCTATCCGCTGTTTCACCAGACTGGCTGATAAAGATGAAAAGTGGTTTCTTGCTGAGAAGTGGCATACCGTAGCCCCACTCAGATGAGATTCCAAGTTCAACTGGCGTATCTGTCAATTCTTCCAACATTTTCTTAGAAGCAAATCCTGCGTGGTAAGATGTTCCAGCTGCAAGGATGTAGATACGGTCTGCGTCTTGAACAGCCTTGATAATAGCTGGGGCTACGACAACTTGACCAGCCTCATCTGTGTAGGCTTGGATAAGTTTCCGCATAACCGTTGGTTGCTCGTCAATTTCCTTGAGCATGTAGTAAGGATAAGTTCCCTTACCGATATCTGACAAGTCAAGTTCTGCAGTATAGCTAGCACGTTCACGACGATTGCCATCATAGTCTTGAACTTCTACGCTATCTGCCTTGACGATTACCAACTCTTGGTCATGAATTTCCATATATTGATTAGTCTCACGAATCATAGCCATAGCATCTGAACAGACCATGTTATAGCCTTCTCCAAGACCAATCAAAAGTGGTGATTTATTCTTAGCTACGTAGATAACTTCAGGATCTTGTGAGTCAACCAAGGCAAAAGCATAAGAACCACGGATGATGTGAAGAGCTTTTTTGAAAGCTTCAAGAACTGACAAGCCATCTTCTTCCGCAAATTTTCCGATCAAGTGAACGGCGATTTCCGTATCTGTTTGCCCTTTGAAGTTGTGCCCCGCAAGGTATTCTTCCTTGATTTCAAGATAGTTCTCAATCACCCCGTTATGCACCAAGACAAAACGTTCAGTCTCAGAGCGGTGTGGGTGAGCATTGTCTTCCGTTGGTTTTCCGTGAGTCGCCCAACGAGTATGTCCAATACCAGTTGTTCCCTCCACACCAGCTGTCTTAGCAGACAATTCTGCAATACGGCCAACCGCCTTGACCAGATGATTTTCAGCACCACCTAGGACAAAAATTCCCGCAGAATCATAGCCACGGTATTCAAGCTTTTCAAGCCCTTGAATCAAAATATCAGTTGCATTTGTGTTTCCAACAACACCAACAATTCCACACATAGTATATACGACACAGACAAGCTGTGCTTTCTCCTTAAAATTGGTATAGTCTAATTCTTCTTTTATAGAATCAGCAAAAACAGTATATACTTGTTTTTTTCACTTGTCAAGAGTAAAAATTGGTATAGTTCACATTAACTTCTTGTAAACAAAAAACTCTGACCAATTAGGATAATCAGTCAGAGTCCTTTTTAAAATCCATTATTATCGCTTAATTCCTTGAACCAGTGCCCTGATTTCTTCAGACGGCGTTCTTGCGTTTTCAAGTCCAATTCAACCAAACCATAGCGATTTTTATAGCTGTTGAGCCATGACCAACAGTCAATAAAGGTCCAAATTAAGTAGCCCTTACAATTGGCTCCGTCTTCAATAGCACGGTAAAGTTCGCGAAGATGACCTTTTACAAAGTCAATACGGTAATCATCTTGAATCATTCCATTCTCACGGAATTTTTCTTCCCCTTCAACACCCATACCATTCTCTGTCAACATCCACTCAATATTGCCATAGTTTTCCTTGATATTTTGGGCAATGTCATAAATCCCTTGCTCATAAATCTCCCAGCCACGGTGAGGATTAATTTTACGTCCAGGCATCACATAAGGCTCATAAAAATGTTCTGGTAAGAGTGGACTCTCTGGATGCTTCGCAAATCGAGGAGCCATAACACGCAAAGGTTGATAGTAGTTGACACCAAGGAAGTCCACCGTATTGTCACGAATGAGCTCCAACTCCTCCTCTGTAGCATCAGGCAAGAGCCCGTATTCATGCAAGATTTCTACCAACTCCTGTGGATAAGTCCCCAAAACAGACGGATCTAAGAAAGATTGGGCCTGAAAAAGGTTCGCAATACGAGCCGCCTTGACATCAGCAGGATGCTGGCTACGTGGATAAGCCGGTGTCAAGTTTAAGACAATCCCAATCTTGGAATCAGGCAAGAGTTCATGACAGGCCTTAACCGCCCGACTGCTGGCCAATTGTGTATAATAAGCTACTTTAACCGCTACCTCTGCATCCACCTTATGTGGATAATGGGCATCGTAAAAATAGCCAAATTCTACTGGAACGATTGGCTCGTTAAAGGTAATCCATTGATCCACTAAATCTCCATAAGTCTCAAAACAAAAACGAGCATAGTCTTCATAGGCTGAGACTGTCGCCTTATTTTCCCAACCATCCCCATCCTCTTGAAGGGCAAAAGGCAAATCAAAATGATAAAGATTGACTAACAGACGAATCCCTTTGGCCTTAATAGCCTCAAAAACCTTACGGTAAAAATCTACACCCTGAGAATTGACTTTTCCACGTCCTTGTGGAAAAATCCGTGACCACTGAATAGAAGTTCGAAAGGCCGTGTGACCAGTTTCTAACAGGAGGTCGATATCCTGTTCCCAATTTTCATAAAAGGTCGATGTTTTATCTGGACCAATCCCATTATAGTATCGATTTGGCTCCACTCGGTACCAATAATCCCAGAGATTATCTCCCTTACCGTCACCAGCTACACGTCCTTCTGTTTGTGGTCCAGAAGTAGAGGATCCCCAGACAAAATCCTTTGGAAATCTTAGCATACATTTACCTCTTTATCTAGTCATTTTTCCCATTATACAGAAAAAACAAGGTAAAAACTAGTTACATTTTTTCCTTGTTTTTCTTCTGATTATAGTTTTTATTTCTTGCTGAGGATTTCAAGCGTTTCAAGTAAGTTATCTGCATGAACTTCGATAGTATCACCAGTCGCTTTAATCTTCACTTCTACGATGCCATCGGCTGCTTTCTTCCCAACAGTGATACGGATTGGCAATCCAATCAAGTCGCTATCGCTGAATTTAACACCAACACGTTCGTTACGGTCATCCGTCAAGACTTCGTAACCAGCTCCCATCAAGCTTGCTTCAAGCTTTTCTGTCAAGGCTTGTGCTTCTTCGTCCTTGACATTGACAGTGATCAAGTGCACATCAAATGGTGCCAATTCTTTAGGGAAGTTGATTCCCCAAGCGTAACGGTATTCACCTTTTGGCGTTTTATTAACAAAGAGGCGAGCGTGTTGCTCCATCACTGCTGAAAGGAGACGGCTGACACCGATACCGTAACATCCCATGATAATTGGCACAGCACGGCCATTTTCATCCAAGACATCTGCTCCCATGCTTGCTGAATAGCGAGTGCCGAGTTTAAAGATGTGACCAATTTCGATACCACGCGCAAAGTTAAGAACACCTTGTCCGTCTGGGGAAATTTCACCCTCACGAACTTCACGGATATCCACATATTCTGCAGTAAAATCGCGACCTGGATTCACACCAGTCAAGTGGTAGCCATCTTCGTTAGCACCGACAACTGCATTGCGAACATCTTGTACCTTACGGTCTGCAATGATTTTAATATTCTCTGGCAAACCAACTGGTCCAAGTGAACCAAATCCTGCTTGAACAAGATTCGCCACTTCTTCTTCGCTAGCAACGTCAAAGAAATCTGCTCCCAAGTAGTTTTTCAACTTGACTTCGTTGAGTTGGTCATTTCCAACTAGAAGGGCTGCAACAAGCTCACCATCTGCCATGTAAAAGAGGGTTTTAATCGTTTGTTCTTCTGGAACATTGAGGAAGGCTGCAACTTCATCAATTGATTTAACATCTGGCGTTGCAACACGAGTAACTTCTTCTTCAGCGACAACACGGTTGCTTGGTTTGTACTCGTTTGTTGCCATTTCTAAGTTAGCTGCATAGCTAGACTCACTTGAGTAAGCAATGGTATCTTCACCAGAGACTATCCATTTGAGCAATTCTGCCTTGATTTCTTCTTGCGCTTGATCAGGAATTTCGTCAAATGAGGCAACTGACTTGTCCAAGACAACCCAGCGGTCAAGGTCTGTACGAGCAGATGTAATGGCCATAAATTCTTGGCTATCCTTACCACCCATGGCTCCACCGTCACCAATAATAGCCTTGAAGTCTAAACCACTACGAGTGAAAATACGCTCATAGGCTGCTTTGTACTCATCATAAACACTATCCAAACTATCATAGTTAGCGTGGAAACTATAAGCATCCTTCATGATAAACTCACGTGTACGAAGAAGTCCATTACGTGGGCGTTTTTCATCACGATACTTAGGCTGGATTTGGTAAAGGTTGAGTGGCAATTGCTTGTAAGACTTAACAGAATCACGGACAATAGCTGTAAAGGTTTCTTCGTGTGTTGGACCTAGGATAAAGTCTGATTTTTCACGGTTTTTTAGTTTGTAAAGGTCTTCACCGTAAGTTTCGTAACGACCTGATTCGCGCCACAATTCTGCACTGAGAAGGGCAGGAGCCAACATCTCAACGGCACCAATCTTGTCGAATTCTTGGCGCATGATATTTTTAGCTTTTTCAATCACACGATTAGCAAGTGGTAGGTAAGAATAAACACCTGCAGATACTTGGCGAACATAACCAGCACGCAACATAAGAGCATGGCTGATAACTTGAGCATCGCTTGGCATTTCGCGAAGCGTTGGGATAGGTATTTTACTTTGTTTCATAATATTCCTCGATTATCTAAAAAAGAGTCGCATAATGTCATTCCAAGTCACAGCAATCATCAAGACAACCATGATGACCACTCCGGCCAAGGTGACATAGGTTTCAATTTCTTGTTTTAATGGTTTGCGGCGGATGGCTTCCAGGATATTGAGCACAATCTTACCACCATCCAGAGCTGGAATCGGAATAAGATTAAAAATCCCGATATTGATAGAAATCATTGCCAAGAAGTACAAGACATTCTCAATTCCATTTTTAGCAGCATCACTACTTGCCTTAAAGATGGCAACAGGTCCACCTAGCTTGTTCAAATCCGGTTGGAAAATCAGATTTTTCAGAGCTGATAGGATTCGGATAGCCGAGTCGGCTGCAGTTGTTAATCCACCTACAAACATGGATAGAAAATCTGACTTAATTCCCGGTTGAACACCTAGAAGGTAACGGCCTTGACTTTCTTCGGGTGTAACAGTGACTTGTTTGTCACTCCCCTTTTCAGAAATAGTCACATCCAAAGTCGGGGCCGTCTTATCTTTGGTTTCTGTTTCCACAGCCTGAATCAAGCTTTCCCAGTTGTTAATCTCATGTGAGCCAATCTTGGTAATTTGTGCCGTTTCTGGCACTCCCACCTTAGCCAAGGCCCCTTGGGGCATGACATGGAACTGGTTGGTATCAACATCTCTGACGCCACCCTGCATAAAGATTAAAATCCAAAAAACAACGACACCCAAGATAAAGTTATTCATAGGGCCTGCAAAGTTGGTAATCAGTTTGCCCCAGATAGTCGCATTTTGATATTGAACATCTAAAGGTGCAATCCGAACCTCAGTACCATCTGCTTCCACAACCGTTGCATCGTGATCCACTGCAAATGTTTTTTCTTCTTCCAGAACCAATCCTTTGATAAAGAGCTTGTCTTCAAAATCAAACTGGGTCACCTGCATAGGGAGGGCTGTTTGATCCAATTTTTTACCTGAGAGATTGATGCGTTTAACCTTACCATCATCAGCAAGTGTCAAACTAACAGGCGTTCCTGTCTTGATTTCAGTTGTATCATCACCCCAACCGGCCATGCGGACATAGCCACCCAGAGGCAAGATTCGAATGGTATAGGCCGTTCCATCCTTGCCAATGTGAGCAAAAATTTTAGGTCCCATACCGATGGCAAATTCACGTACTAAAATCCCTGATTTCTTGGCAAAGTAGAAGTGCCCGAACTCGTGCACCACTACAATAATCCCGAAAACCAGAATAAAGGTTAAAATTCCGAGCATAGCGTTTCCTCCGTCTTTTGATTAAAAGAGTCCAAATAAGTGCATGATTGGAAATACAAGCAACATACTATCGAAACGATCCAAAACACCACCATGTCCAGGGATAAATTTCCCAGAATCCTTAACACCAAAATGACGTTTGATCGAACTTTCTAGTAAATCACCAAATTGTCCAGCAATACTAAAGAAAATAGCAAAGACTGACATCTTGTAAATTCCATATGGAAGAGCAACTGTACTGTCAACTATCATAAAGATAATGGTTACTAAAATCGCTCCTAAAATACCACCCAAGGCACCCTCAAGGGTTTTATTAGGCGATACCCTTGGTGCTAACTTTCGTTTCCCATAGTTCATCCCAACAAGATAGGCACCACTGTCTGTCGCCCAGACGATACACAAGGCCAAAAGCGCCTTATCTAAACCTGCAACACGAGCATCTAGTAAAGCATTAAATCCAAAGCCCACGTAGAAGCTCATAGCAAGAGGGAAAACCGCATCCTCAATCGTATAAGACTTGCTAAAAACGGTCGTTCCTAACATGATTGAAATCAAAACACTATAGGCAACCACATTCCCATCAACTGGCAAAAAAGTCAGGTAATTCTCCAAGGGAATGGTCAATGCAAAGGTTGCAAAGAGGGTCAAGAGGCCCTCCATCGTCATGGTCTCTAGACCTCTCATCCTCAAAAGTTCATGCATGGCTAGCATGGCTATGATTCCGATTGCTATCTGAAGCAAGAGTCCCCCAATCATCAAAATCGGTAGGAAAATAGCCAGTGCAATCCCTGCAAACAAGGTTCTTTTCTGTAAATCCTGTGTCATATTTCCTCCTAAACTCCTCCAAATCGGCGATGACGACGATTGTAGGCAAGAATGGCTTCCTGCAAGGCCGCCTCGTCAAAATCAGGCCACAAGGTATCTGTAAAATAGAGTTCACTATAGGCCCCCTGCCATGGTAGGAAATTACTCAAACGCAATTCTCCACTGGTACGGATAATCAAGTCTGGGTCTCGTAACTCCTTAGGTAAATGCTGGGTAAAAAGATAATTACCAATCAACTCCTCTGTGATGTCACCTGGGTTGATTTTGGCATCTAAAACATCCTGAGAAATCAACTTAAGAGCCTGTGTAATCTCAGCACGTCCACCATAGTTAAGAGCAAAATTAAGAATCAAACCTGTGTTGTTCTTAGTCAATTCCTCAGCCTTGGTCAGAGCTTCAAAGGTTTGCTTAGGCAGGCGGTCCGTTTCTCCGATCATTTGAATCTTAACATTATTCGCATGCAGTTCCGGGACATAATTATCATAAAACTCTACTGGCAAGTTCATGATAAACTTGACTTCCTGATCTGGACGGGTCCAGTTTTCTGTAGAAAAAGCATAGACCGTAATAACCTTAACGCCTAGTTTGTTAGCTGCCTTGGTCACAGTTTGCAATGCTTCCATGCCCGCCTTATGTCCAAAAACTCGCGGTTGCATACGTTTTTTAGCCCAACGGCCATTGCCATCCATGATGATGCCAATATGAGCAGGGACCTGTGTCGGAACCTCTACTTCCACAGCCTTATCTTTCTTAAAAAATCCAAACATGATCTTATTCCTATTCAAAAATCTATCGTTTCATTATACCATATTTCCCTATTTTCTTCTATCACTAAGCTATTTATACTCTTCGAAAATCTCTTCAAACCACGTCAGCTCTATCTGCAACCTCAAAACAGTGTTTTGAGCAACCTGCGGTTAGCTTCCTAGTTTACACTTTGATTTTCATTGAGTATTATTCTCAGGCACCAAGCCCATTTTTCAAAAAAATAAGCCGCCTGATTGGGCGACTTTATTTTTTATAGGGAGATTATTATGAAAAAGTTTTAGGAGTTTAAGTTAAGGTCTTCTTAACTTATGAACTCAGTATACACTCCCTAGCTTAAAGTTTCCTTAAGAAGTTTTAAAAATCAAATTTTTCCATTTCTCCTGACAATTTTTCTTGGATAAACGTGTTTGATAAAGCTCCATTCGGTCTTCATTTTCTAAGAAATGAGGAGTTGGACGAACTTGAAAATTCAAAATATCCTCGAGTCCGTAAGGAGTAAAGAGTTCTAAAGTAGAATCTTCATTCAAGCGCAGTCCAACAGCCGTACATCGTTCTGGATACTTACTCATGGCATCACAAGAGCTGCTATAGGGAGCAGTATGAGGACTGTGCTGATGCACACAGACCTGATTTTTCAATTCCCACTAGTACTGAGGAAAATCCTCTCTCAACTTTTTCTCTAGAGACAAGGTTTCCTCATAAGAAATATCTGGATCAAAGAAAATTACATCTACATCTGTTTCACAGTCAAAAGGGGATTTGTCTGACAAGAGATTCCAGATAAAATTTCTGACAGAACCTGCTGCCAACCAGGAATCTTTCAGACCAAGGTTTCGGATGATAGTCAGAATAGCCATCATATCCGGATTTTCTCTGAAAGAGTCTAAAATTTCAGCCTTATTTTTCAATATATTCATACCCAAAATGCTCATAAGCCTTAGCAGTCGCCACCCGTCCAGACCGTGTCCGCATGATAAAACCTTTTTGAATCAAGTAAGGCTCATACATGTCTTCCACCGTCTCACGTTCTTCTGCTATGTTAACAGAAAGAGTTCCTAGACCAACAGGACCACCTCCGTACATCTCAATCATGGTACGAAGGATTTTCTGGTCCACATAGTCCAGACCTTCATAGTCAACATCCAGCATAGTCAAAGCCTTATCGGTAATAAGATCATCGATCACCCCATTCCCCATTATCTGGGCAAAATCGCGCACGCGCTTGAGGAGACGATTGGCAATACGAGGGGTCCCACGACTACGTAGGGCCAACTCAGATGCTGCCTCATGGGTGATTTCCATCTCAAAAATATCTGCCGTCCGCTCAACAATTTCCGTCAAGTCAGCATGGGCATAATACTCCATATGACCTGTAATCCCAAAACGTGCCCGTAGCGGATTTGAGAGCATACCAGCCCGAGTCGTCGCCCCAATCAAGGTAAAAGGTGGCAACTCCAAATGAACGCTGCGACTGCCTTCACCAGCACCAATCATGATATCAATGTAGAAGTCCTCCATGGCACTATAAAGCACCTCTTCCACAGACATGGGCAAGCGATGAATCTCATCAATAAAAAGGACATCCCCAGGCTCCAAGTCATTCAAAATCGCTACCAGATCACCGGCTTTTTCAATGACAGGCCCAGACGTTTGCTTGAGATTGACACCTAGTTCATTGGCAATAACAAAAGCCATGGTCGTTTTTCCCAAGCCTGGAGGGCCAAATAAGAGCACATGATCCAGCGCTTCATCCCGCATTTTGGCAGCTTCGATAAAGATTTGGAGCTGGTTCTTGACCTTATCCTGTCCGATATATTCACGTAAATACTGAGGACGGAGCGTGCGTTCTACTAACTCCTCATCCCCCATTATCTCATTATCTAAAATTCTACTCATGGCTCTATTATATCAAAAAACCAAGCCACAAACAAAAAAGCCACTGGATTGTGACTCCCGAGTCTAGCACTTATGTGGTATAATATTGTTCGGAACTTCTACACCGCCTACGAAAGGAGGTGAGATAGCCCATGATGGAATTAGTACTCAAAACTATCATCGGACCAATTGTGGTCGGTGTCGTTCTTCGTATAGTCGATAAATGGCTAAACAAGGACAAATAGTGTCAAAAAAGACCTCAAGCTTATTTGGTCGTGAGCTTGGGGTCTTTTCTAGCCTATGATATAGAACTAGTACTCAATTCCTTTTTATTATCCCATAGTTCACGAATTTTGTCAAAGGTTTATATCCTCATCCATTCAGCTTCTCCAACTTTAGAATCTGTCCAATAAAGTTTATAAGATTTAGAGAAAGCTATTGAAAAATGATATTTAGAAAACTTCCGAAAAGCCTGAAATAGAGCAAAAAAACTCCACCAGTCCCGGTGGAGTTAAGGGAGATTATGATGAAAAAGAAAAGTTTAGGATTTTATTAAATAAAGTTAGGAGGTCTTTATTTAATGACTATATAATACTAGACTAGCCTTAAATTTTGCTTAAGCAAAAACAAGTTTTATTATTTTTCTCTGTTGATCCAAGTCATCCCTATACAATTATAGGTGGATAAGGCTTCAAAATCCAATTTGCACCATTTTCTCCACTTCAACATAATTCCTAGATTACTAATTTTTTAAAACCATAACATAAAAACAAATGTAAAGAATAAGAAAAAATGCATAACATCTACTAAAAAATAGACATTTTGCATTTTTAATTCAGACTAATCTAGACTAATTTTTCCTCTTTGAGTTCCAAAAACACCTGTTTGTACTTGTAACTGTAAGCCTGAAGCATCTGCAGTCTCCGTATTCACATCAAATACCACATTTCCTGTGATACTATTTTCAGGGTTTAATTCTGACAAAAAGAATTTTGCTTCCTGATTTGCATAGATACCAGCTGTACTATCAGTTGAGTACTCTGTATCATCTTTTAAAAGCTTAAAGAAATCATCCGTAACAGTTATAGATTTTTTACCATTATTTTTTACCGTCACATTCAGAATTAAATAAATACCATTTGCGTTTTTGCCAAATTCTCCTCCAACATTTTGAGACAGAGATTTTGAATTCACGATATATTCAACATCTCCAACTTTAACAACTTCTCCGATTTTATTCTCTGCCTTAGCTTTTGTCTCCTCTTCCTTATTTTTATTTTTTTCTGTTGCCTTTGTTTGAGAAGTTTCTTCTGATGCTGCTGTTTGCGTACTTGAACTAGATGCAACTTCCTGCTTAGTGGAGTTACTTCCACTTCCACCTTTAACTACACCAAATACAACAATAATAACAATCAATATGAACCACCATTTTTTATAAAAAGGTGTTTTTTTCACATATACATTCCCATTTTCATCTTTGATTTTCTTAGCCATAAGAAATTTCCTTTAATCTTTTTCAACTATTATATTATATTTCCTAAAAAAAAAAGCATTTTTGAGGGTAATTTTAATTTTTTTAAATAAATGCGATTTAAAAAGTTTCAATCACTGAGCCTAGCTAAACAATTTCAACTAACAAAATTATCTCAAAAGAACTTTGCCATTTCAATTTTTCTAAAATATAGCACTCTAAGACAAATGAGGTGATTCTTGTTCATACTCAATTGTCTGAGCGTCTGCCTTCTTGGGATGCTCAGGTCGAGGAGTGACCGTTCGCCAACCATGGCATTTCAGGAGATAATAGCAACCATCACGTGTAGAAGTGCGACTAATCTCTTTTTGATAGGATGCAAATAACTGATTGACAGTTACAAATTCCCCAGCTTGAGCAGTTTCTATATGACGTTTTAGAAATGCTTGTTCTTCTTCGTAAGTCCTATATTCTCTATGACGTCCACCACGAGTCTCTTGAAGAAGAGCATACAAACTCCTTATATTTTTCAAATTCCTCCAAACAGTTGTTTTATTGCAATCTAGCAGATCCATGATTTCCTTATAACTCTTTTGAATAAAATATAATCTATAGACGTTTGTGGTATTCGGCGTACGATGAATCTCTTAGGAGTTTTTCAATTTTTTGTGTTTCTTCGTTTGTGAGTTTCATAACTACTATTATAAGATGTTTTTTGACTTTAGTATAATATGAGAGAGTAGATTACTTTATGGTATAATATTCTACGGCACTGCTACACCGCCTGCGAAAGGAGGTGAGATAGCCCATGATGGAACTAATCCTTAAAACTATCATCGGACCGATTGTGGTCGGTGTCATCCTTCGCTTAGTCGATAAATGGCTAAACAAAGATAGATAGTGTCAAAAAAGACCCCAAGCTTAATGTGGAAGTTAGCTTGGGGTCTTTTCTAGTCCATGATATAGAACTAATCCTTAATTCCTCTCCATTATCTCACAGTTCACAAAATTTGTCAAAACTTTACATCCTCAGCTTCTCAAGCTTTAACCACTTTACAACAAGACTTTCAAGTTTAAGAGAAAATTAGGGATTCTATCAATTTCATAGAAATTTTGATTTAGTAAACGAAGAGACAATCTTATATGTCACTCCTCATTTAATACGCCACTACTGGACAAGCAAAATCATTATTACAGTAGTTCTAGTCCTTCAATTAACAGTCACTTACATTCAAAGTGAGGTTGAAGTAGCTGAAGGTACAACAGACCTATTTCTTAATCATATTCGCTAAAAAAGCCCCCGCCAATTCCCCGACCAAAATCCGAAAAATACCGAAAAATATCGAAAAATGATTTTTAGAATAGTCCCCAAAAGCCTGAAATAGAGCCAAAAAACTCCACCTAATCGGGTGGAGTTAAGGGAGATTATTATGAAAAAGAAAAGTTTAGGATTTTATTAAATAAAGTTAGGAGGTCTTTATTTAATAACTATATGATACAAGACGAAGCTTAAAACTAGCTTAACTTTTCTCAGATTCTACCATTTTGCAGAAAATCACTATCACTATCACCTCACAAAAAGCCACCTGATTAGGTGACTTCATTAGGAGATTATGATGAAAAAAAGTTTTAGGATTTCATTAAATAAAGTTAGGAGGTCTTTATTTAATGACTATATAATACTAGACCATCCTTAAACTTTGCTTAAGAAAAAACAAGTTTTGTTATTTTTCTCGATTCGCCCAAGTCATCCCTATACAATTATAGGTGGATAAGATTTCAAAGCCCATAGAACGATAAAATCCCACGTTTTTTTCTGTCTCTTCTGTCACCAGCTGGACTTGATAAGCATCTTTGTAATCTTTTAAGGCCTCTTTCATTAGGGCACTACCAATCCCTTGACGCTGATAGATTGGTAAAACAATCAAATCCTGTACAAAAACTGATGAGAATCCATCTCCAACCAAACGAATCAAGCCCACCACAGCATCACCATCAAGTGCCAGATAAATTACTAATGAATGCGATAAGGCATGCTCCAGCATCTCTGGTTGATGGGTATAATTTGTCCAACCGACAGCCTGATAGAGATGCAAAACATCCTCTAGCTTGACAATTTCTTGCTTTTTAATAGTAATCATCTCAACACCTCTTAAAGTTCTCTCAAGCTCTTGTACTGCTGTCCATTTTTATCAAAATTTTCAGGACGCAGCCATGTTTCCAAACGATCTTTGACTTGAGGCCAGTCCTTATCAATCATAGACAACCAATCCGTATCCCTCGTCCGTCCCTTATAAACCACCGCCTGGCGGAAGGTTCCTTCATAGACAAATCCCAAACGCTCCGCAACTCGTCTGGATGGCAGGTTAAGAGCATCGCATTTCCACTCATAGCGACGATAGTTTAGCTCCTCAAAAATATAGCGAGCTAGGAGATACTGAGCCTCAGTTCCTATCCGTGTACCCCTTAGCTCTGGAGAAAAAGTGACTGCTCCGACTTCTATTACTCGGTTATTCTGGTCAATGCGCATGAGAGAAAAAGTTCCCAAAGCCTTACCAGTCGCCTTGTCTATGATTGCATAGTAAAAACGGTCCTTACGAGCCAACATCTGATTTAAAAGGCTAACCAGCTCCCCCATATCTGCTACTGGCTCCTGAAAAAGATAGGTCCACATCTCCCGAGGAGTATCCGGGCCATAAACAGCTAGCAAATCCTCCGCATGTTTTTCTACCGAGAGAGCCTCTATCCTAGCATAACGCCCTTCTAAGAAATCAATAGAAGGCAGTGCACCGGGTGTATAACCTTCCATTGACTCACCAATCATCTGACCATATTCATTTACTGGCATAGCTTTCTCCTTGTTTCACTTTTCAAACTTTTTACTCAACTCTATTTGAATTGTCCTATCTGCTAATTTCAAGTTTTTTATCAATTTCATTTAACAATTTTTCTGCATCTTCTTTATTTAAAACATTTTCTCGTGCTACATAGTTTCTACAAATATTCAGGGCCGCAATTTGGTCTGCTTTATCCAAAGATTCAAACATAATTCTCACTGAGTTACTAGCAATAACTCCTCGTTTATCATCCGAATTTTGAAGAAAGTTAAGTAGAACACTTAAATTGTTCTGACGACACGATTCGTACAAATCAATATATTCACCGTATTTTTTCGATTCAGAATCAGTAAGTTTATCTACAACTTTTACCTGCGAATAAAAATAGATTATTTCCCTATTTTGAATAATATAATTTATTTTTCTGATATATTTTAATCCCTCTATTAAGAGCCAAATAAAATAGATTATCAGAATACCAAACAGTGGTAGCCACATGATACCAACACTGGATTGAATACGAGGATAAGTTTCATTAAAAGAAACTATTAAATTTTTGGCTCCAAAATAATGAATAATGGATAACAAATTTGTCACTATTAATAGAGTTGCAAAAGATTTTGTAAATAAAAATTGATACACTTCAGACTGTGTCCTTATAATTTCATTTGGAGATATTCCAAAAATATTGCTTGATTTATCATTTGAAAAACTAAAGAAAGTAATAAAAACTGCAAAGAGAGTGTCTAAAGTGAGTGTCAAATTTAAACTTTCCTTGTCCCAAAGACAATTTTTAAAATAATATGCACCCACTATTGACATTACTAATACTATAACTGACACTACAATAATAGAAATCTTAAATAATAAAATTTCACACTTCCTGCTATCGTTCACTAATCTATTCATTCTGACCTATTCTAAAGTTCATACTCTAGAGTTACTTCTTTTTATTTCACAACAATGTTAACCAATTTATTCGGTACCGCAATTACTTTCACGATTTCCTTACCGTCAATTTCTGCTTTGACTTTTTCATCCGCTAGAGCAATTTCTTGCAATTCTTCGCGTGATAGGTCTTTAGCGACCATGAGTTTGGCACGGACTTTTCCTTTGATTTGGACGACGATTTCGATTTCGTCTTCAACCAATTTGCTTTCGTCCCATGTTGGCCAAGCCACGTAAGAGATTGACTCACCTGTTGCTGCAACAGTTTGCCAGAGTTCTTCTGCCAAGTGAGGAGCAAACGGTGCAATCAATTGGATAAAGCCTTTGGCGTAGTCTACATAAAGTTTTTCTTCCTTGTTAGCCGCGTTGACAAAGACCATAAGTTGGGCAATGGCTGTGTTGAATTTGAGGGACTCAATTTGTTCTGTGACAGCTTTAACGGTTTCGTTATAAACCTTGTCAAGAGCACCATTGTTTTCCGCAATAATTTCCTTACTTGTAATCAAACGGTAAACACGGTCAAGGAATTTACGACTTCCTTCCAGACCTTCTTCTGACCAAGCGATTGAAGCATCAAGTGGGCCCATGAACATTTCATAAACACGAAGGGTATCGGCACCGTATTGTTCCACCACATCGTCTGGGTTGACAACGTTCTTAAGAGATTTAGACATCTTGGCTGGTGCTTGCTCCAACTCTTCTCCTGTTTCCACATGGAAGAAAGAACCGTCACGTTTTTCAACCTTATCGGTTGCCACAAGAGCCCCACGGTGGTCACGGTAGCTTGTTCCCAAAATCATTCCTTGGTTAAAGAGTTTTTGGAATGGCTCTTTTGTTGGAACCACACCGAGGTCATAGAGGAATTTGTGCCAGAAACGAGCATAAAGCAAGTGAAGTACAGCATGCTCTGCACCACCCACGTAGATATCTACTGGCAACCATTGTTTGAGAAGGCCCTCATCAGCCAATTTCTCAGTGTTGTGTGGATCGATATAGCGGAGGTAGTACCAGCTTGAACCTGCCCATTGTGGCATGGTGTTGGTTTCACGACGACCTTTAACACCATCTTCACGAGTCACTTCAAGCCAGTCTGTCAAGTTAGCTAGTGGACTTTCACCAGTACCTGAAGGACGGATATCCTTGGTTACAGGCAAGACAAGTGGCAATTCACTTTCAGGAACAGCTGTTGAAGTTCCATCTTCCCAATGAATGATTGGAATTGGTTCACCCCAGTAACGTTGACGGCTAAAGAGCCAGTCACGGAGACGGTAGGTAACCTTCTCTTGTCCACAGCCTTTTTCTTCCAACCAAGCCACAATCTTGGCAATTGCGTCTTCTTTGTTCAATCCATCTAGGAAGTCTGAATTAACATGAAGGCCATCTTCTGTGTAGGCAGCTTCTTCAACGTTTCCACCTTCAAGTACTTCGACGATTGGAAGGTCAAATTGTTTGGCAAATTCCCAGTCACGTTGGTCGTGGGCAGGCACAGCCATAACCGCACCTGTTCCATAACTAGCAAGAACATAGTCCGCAATCCAGATTGGAATTTCCTTGCCATTGACAGGGTTGATGGCATAAGCACCTGTCCAGACCCCAGTTTTTTCCTTGGCAAGGTCTGTACGAGCCAAGTCAGATTTGAGGCTAGCTTGGTGTTTGTAGTCTGCAACTGCTTCTGCTTGCTCTGAACTTACGATAGCGTCTACTAATTCATGCTCAGGAGCCAAAACAGTGAAAGTCGCACCGAAAAGAGTATCAGGACGAGTGGTAAAGACTGTGAATTCCTTATCAGTTCCCTTAACCTTGAAGGTTACATTAGCACCAGTTGATTTCCCGATCCAGTTGCGTTGCATGTCCTTGATAGACTCTGGCCAATCTAGTTCATCTAAGTCATTGAGCAAGCGCTCTGCGTAAGCCGTGATTTTGAGCATCCATTGGCGCATTGGCTTGCGGACAACTGGATAGCCTCCACGCTCAGACGTTCCATCAGGAAGGACCTCTTCGTTGGCGATGGCTGTTCCCAATTCCTCAACCCAGTTTACTGGCACTTCCGCTTCATAGGCCAAGCCTTTTTCGTAAAGCTTGGTGAAAATCCATTGCGTCCACTTGTAGTAGTTTGGATCTGTTGTGTTGACTTCACGATCCCAGTCATAAGAAAATCCAAGCGCATTGATTTGGCGTTTGAAGTTGGCAATGTTCTCCGCCGTAAATTCTGCTGGGTCATTACCAGTATCCATAGCGTATTGCTCTGCAGGCAAACCAAAAGCATCCCAACCCATTGGGTGAAGAACATTGTAGCCTTGCGCACGTTTGTAACGACTGAGGATATCGGTTGCAGTATAACCTTCTGGGTGTCCTACGTGCAGACCAGCTCCAGACGGATAAGGGAACATATCAAGAGCATAAAACTTAGGTTTTGATGCATCTGTTCCTGTCTTAAATGTATGATGTTCTGCCCAGTAGCCCTGCCACTTAGGCTCAATTTCTTTATGATTGTAAAAACTCATGGTCTCTCTCCAATTTTGTGATGTTACTATTATACCATTTTTGAGGGAATTTGGTCTCGTTCTATTCTATACTTTTCTATTTTACCTTGCTCTAAAATTTTTAAACTGCTATACTTATAACAGAAAACCCTTCCAAGGAGGTAGCAGATGTCTCATTCCTTTAAAAAATCGCTCCAAAAAGAAATTCTCCATAGAAGCTCTATCGCAGCCTTTGTGACCTCTCTTTTACTACTCATTTTACTTTTTGGTTTTTCCTATTTTTTACAAAAGCAGCAACTCTCCAAAGATACGAGACAGATTGTCAAACAGGTTCAAGAAATGAAAGAAGCAAATAATGAGCTCCTGACTACTATGAACCATAAAATGATTCCTGAATTTTTGGACGGCAAACACACAGAGAGAGAAGTCTTTAGCTTATTTTACGAGACAAAAGCTAGATTGAAGCTTAGTTCTGACCTCATTATTCTAAACGATACAGGTGAATTACTATTTAGTACCAATCGAAATCATCAAGAAAGTATTTTATCACCCTACTATCTAAAACTGCTCATTCAAAATCCTTCTCAAGAAAAAGTGACAGAAAAAATTGCACTCTCTTCAGATAAGCAACATTACACACTCTTTATCAAACCACTACTTCAAAACCAACGAGTTAAGGCCTATACTATTGCTTTCGTAAATGAGAATGATTTCATCTCAAGCTTCCCAATGATCAATTCCAAATACATCATTACCGATAGCTTTGGAAATATGTTTTCCAACAATACAAATCAGTTTACTCGCTCCACTCTTGAAAAATTGGATGAAAAACTCCTACACTCTCGCACCCACTGGTATGCGAATGAACCGCTTATTGTTCAAAAAGAAAAAGTCGGTGCTATTTTTTCAATCTATACTTTTCAATCCTTCTTTCCCATTCCTAGCTTACTTGGTCTAGCCTCCATTCTCACCTTGTGTATATTCTTCCTCTACTTCTGGCAAGCAAGACGAATTGCTCATAAGATTGCCACACACAATGCTGTTCCTATTGAAAGTTTGGTTTACCAACTTCAAGAAATTCCTAAACAAGCAGAAAAAAGGCTTTCTCTACAAACAGGTGATGAGTTTGAGTTTATGGCAGAAAAAATCAACAATATGTTGTACGAATTAGATCAACTTCATCAAAAAATGTTGACCATAGAAAAAGAAAAATGGATTTTTGAAAGAAAAATGCTGGAAGCTCAGTTCAATCCTCATTTTCTCTACAATACACTTGAGACGATTAAAATCACTTCTTTAATGGATGCCGCCCTCACACAAGACCTAATTCAAAATCTCACGCGCATTCTTCGCTACAGTATCACGGATTTAGAAAAAGAAACAACCATTTGTCAGGATTTAAAGATTATAGAGGATTACCTTATGATTCATAAGATTCGTTTTGAGCACTTTTCTTATGATATTGTCTGTCCAGAAACTGTCGATAATCAGCCTATCCCTAAACTTTTCTTACTTCCTCTAGTAGAAAATGCTATAAAATATGGGATGCAATACCGTATTGATCTTCATATTGATATCCAAATTACCTTGGAAGCAGATTCTCTGACTTTTTTAATCAAGGATAATGCCGGAGGGCTCACAAAACAAGAGCGACTCGCTATTTTAGACTCTTTAGAAAGCCCTCATACCCAGCATGGCATCGTGAACAGCTACAAACGATTGAGCAATTTCTTTTCTGATGTCCAGCTAGATTTAGGAGTCAATCGCCAAGGAGAAACTTGGGTCAAATTTATAACGAAAGGACTAACTCATGTTTAAGCTCATTATCGTAGAAGACGAACACCTCATCCGAAAATGGCTAGAGATTGCCGTAGACTACTCTGCCGTAGGTATCCAAGTCGTAGGAACTGCCAGTCACGGTCAAGAGGGAATGAAACTCATCCAAGAAAAAGAACCTCATATTGTCTTAACAGACATCACCATGCCAATTATGGATGCTTTTATGATGTTCGAAGCCACTCGTACCCTTTCCTATGAAAAAGTTATCTTATCAGGTTATAACGATTTTCAAAATGCCAAAAAAGCCATGCAATACGGAGCAGTTGATTTCTTATCCAAGCCAATTGATACCAAGGAATTGACAGAATGTCTTCAAAACATTGTTTTGCGATTACAAGGTAGTACCTATCAAGAAACTCCTTTTTTAGAAGAATATCAAACTTTACTCACCTCTATCCAACAGGTTGATACACAAAACCAAATCATTCAACAAATTATTTCCTTTGTCCACAAGCATTATGCAGAGCATTTTACGATTGCGACTATTGCTGAAGCTTTAAACTATAGCGAAAGCTAT
The DNA here is from genome assembly GCF_013276315.1 of Streptococcus sp. 2741. Lineage (NCBI taxonomy): Bacteria > Bacillati > Bacillota > Bacilli > Lactobacillales > Streptococcaceae > Streptococcus > Streptococcus sp. 2741. Next base: position 37,089 of record NZ_VMKU01000017.1, read on the forward strand.
CTATATAAAGTTATCAAAGAAGACTTCCCCATGACTCTAAATGAATATATCTTACAATATCGTCTGAAACAAGCTATAGATAAGATGGCTGAATCTCCCAACTCCCCTCTAAGCGACATCTCTGATCAAGTTGGATTTTCAGACTATAAATATTTTGCCAAAGTATTTAAAAAGTATCTCCATATTTCCCCAAAGGAATTGAAATCACTCGGAAGAATAGTAAAATAAGCTATTCTTCTTTTTGTAGAGAATTTTACTCTAATAGAATAGAATTGTCGGTTTTAAAAACGCTTATATTGTTTTAAAATAAACTTAAATAACACAACGGAGGTATCCATCATGAAAAAGAAATGGATGTATTATGCTGCTTGCGGACTAGCCCTTTTTGGTCTTGCTGCTTGTTCTTCTAATGAATCTGCCGATGGCGGTTCATCTGATAAAGGAGACGGCGGTTCGCTAGTCGTTTATTCACCAAACTCAGAGGGCTTAATCGGAGCAACTATTCCTGCCTTTGAAGAAAAATATGGTATCAAAGTAGAACTGATTCAAGCTGGTACTGGAGAACTTTTCAAAAAACTGGAGTCAGAAAAAGAAGCTCCTGTAGCTGATGTCATCTTTGGTGGTTCTTATACACAATATGCTACCCACGGAGAACTCTTTGAAAACTATACTTCAAAAGAAAATGATAATGTTATCAAAGAATATCAAAACACAACTGGCTACTCTACTCCTTATACACTAGATGGTAGTGTTTTAATCGTCAATCCTGATTTAACGAAAGGCATGAACATCGAAGGATATAGCGACCTTCTCAAACCTGAACTAAAAGGAAAAATTGCAACTGCTGACCCAGCAAACTCTTCTAGCGCCTTTGCTCAATTAACAAATATGCTACAAGCTCAAGGTGGTTACAAAGACGATAAGGCTTGGTCTTATGTAAAAGATCTCTTCACACTTATTGATGGGAAAATCGGTTCAAGCTCATCTGGTGTCTATAAAGCAGTCGCTGACGGAGAAATGGCTGTTGGTCTCTCTTATGAAGATCCAGCAGTTAAACTCTTAAATGACGGAGCTAATATCAAGGTAGTCTATCCAAAAGAAGGAACCGTCTTCCTACCTGCTAGTGCTGCTATCGTTAAAAAAGCGAAAAATATGGAAAATGCCAAGAAATTTATCGATTTTATTATCTCTCAAGAAGTACAAGATACACTTGGTACAACCACTACTAACCGTCCTGTTCGTAAAAATGCCAAAACAAGCGAAAACATGAAACCAATTGACAAAATCAAAACACTCACTGAAGATTATGATTATGTCATCAAAAATAAATCAGATATCGTTAAGAAATACAACGAAGTCTTTACAGATATCCAATCTAAACAGTAAAAGAGGTTCACTATGAGTGAGATCAGAATTATTAACGCCAAAAAAATCTACCACGATGTCCCTGTTATTGAGAATTTGAACATTACAATTCCAAAAGGAAGTCTCTTTACCCTTCTTGGGCCTTCAGGGTGTGGGAAAACGACCCTTCTTCGTATGATTGCAGGTTTCAACAGTATCGAAGGTGGAGAATTTTACTTCGATGATACAAAAATCAATAATATGGAACCCAGCAAACGCAATATCGGGATGGTTTTCCAAAACTACGCTATTTTCCCACATTTGACTGTCCGAGATAATGTCGCTTTTGGTCTCAAGCAAAAGAAGGTTCCAAAAGAAGAATTGATTCAACAGACCAACAAGTATCTTGAACTCATGCAAATTGCTCAATATGCGGATCGGAAGCCCGATAAACTCAGTGGTGGACAACAACAACGTGTCGCCTTGGCACGCGCCTTAGCTGTTAATCCAAGTGTTCTCCTCATGGACGAGCCACTTAGTAACCTAGATGCCAAACTTCGCTTGGATATGCGTCAAGCCATTCGAGAAATCCAACACGAAGTGGGAATTACAACCGTCTATGTAACCCACGACCAAGAAGAAGCCATGGCTATTTCAGATCAAATTGCTGTTATGAAAGACGGAGTCATCCAACAAATCGGTCGGCCAAAAGAACTCTATCATAAACCAGCTAATGAGTTTGTAGCAACCTTTATCGGACGCACAAATATCATCCCTGCCAATCTTGAAAAACGGAGCGACGGCGCTTATATCGTCTTTTCAGATGGCTATGCTCTTCGAATGCCAGCCCTTGATCAGGCTGAAGCACAAGCTATTCATGTAAGTATTCGTCCTGAAGAGTTTATCAAAGATGAATCTGGAGATATTGAAGGCACTATTAGCGATAGCGTCTATCTTGGACTGAATACTGAATACTTCATCGAAACAGGATTTGCCTCAAAAATTCAAGTTAGCGAAGAATCAACTTTTGAAGAAGATATACAAAAAGGCGATCGTATTCGTCTACGAATCAATACTCAAAAATTAAACGTCTTTTCTGCAGATGGTTCACAAAACCTGATAAAAGGAGTCAACCATGGAACGTAAAAAACTAAATATTTGGACAGCCTCCTCTTTCTTCATCTTTCTTACTTATCTTGTCTTTCTCGTTTATCCTATCGTTACCGTGCTCAAGCAAGCACTCATACATGAAGGACAATTCTCACTAGCTAATTTTGTCACTTTCTTTAGTAAAGCCTACTACTCTGAGACACTCGTCAACAGTTTCAAGGTTTCCATTACCGCTACTGTCACTTCCTTAGTTGTAGGAACCCTATTAGCTTATCTCTTCTCTATGTATGACTTCAAGGGAAAGAAATTTCTACAAATATTGATTATCATTGCTTCCATGTCAGCTCCTTTCGTGGGAGCCTACTCCTGGATTCTCTTGCTGGGACGAAATGGGGTCATTACTAAATTCCTGACAAATACCCTTCATCTTCCAGCTATCGATATTTATGGATTCAAAGGAATTGTACTTGTCTTTACACTGCAACTATTCCCACTGGTATTTCTATACGTTGCTGGGACAATGAAAAGTATTGACAATTCTCTACTTGAAGCTGCTGAAAGCATGGGTTCCTTCGGATTTAAGCGTATCGTAACGGTTGTTTTGCCTCTCCTAGTTCCAACCTTACTAGCTGCTGCCCTACTTGTATTTATGAGAGCATTCTCAGACTTTGGAACGCCTATGTTGATTGGTGAAGGATATCGGACTTTCCCCGTCTTGATTTATACTCAATTTATTAGCGAGGTTGGAGGAAATTCTGCTTTTGCATCTGCTTTAGCAATTATGGCGATTATCATTGCCTTGGCAATCTTCCTTATCCAAAAATACATTTCAAACCGCTACAGTTTCAGTATGAATTCGCTCCATCCAATTGAGCCTAAAAAAACCACAAAAGGAAAAATGGTTGCCATTTATGCAACAGTCTACGGAATTATCTTGTTCTCTGTTCTACCTCAAGTCTACTTGATTTATACTTCTTTCCTAAAAACATCAGGTATGGTATTTGTCAAAGGCTATTCTCTAAACAGTTACAAGGTAGCTTTCAATCGTATGGGATCTGCTATTTTCAATACTATTCGTATCCCTTTGATTGCCTTAGTTCTAGTTGTCCTATTTGCAACATTTATCTCCTACCTAGCCGTTAGAAAACGGAATTTATTTACAAACTTAATTGACAGCCTCAGTATGGTCCCTTATATTGTACCAGGAACCGTTCTAGGGATTGCCTTCATTTCTTCCTTCAATACTGGCCTATTTGGAAGTGGATTTCTTATGATTACAGGAACTGCTTTCATCTTGATTATGTCCCTATCTGTCAGAAGATTACCTTATACTATTCGCTCATCTGTTGCTAGTTTGCAACAAATAGCACCAAGTATTGAAGAAGCCGCGGAAAGCTTAGGAAGTAGTCGTCTCAATACCTTTGCCAAGATTACAACTCCAATGATGCTATCTGGTATTATTTCTGGAGCCATCTTATCTTGGGTCACAATGATTTCAGAACTCTCTACTTCTATCCTCCTCTACAATGTCAAAACAAGAACAATGACTGTAGCCATTTATACAGAGGTTCTCAGAGGGAATTACGGTGTAGCCGCAGCCTTGTCAACTATCTTGACTATTCTAACAGTAGGTTCCTTGCTCTTGTTTATGAAAATCTCTAAAAGCAACAGCATTACACTTTAGTTTCCCCCATCAAAAACAGCCGAAAGGATTACCCTCGGCTGTTTTTTCTTATCTTGATATTCCTATCAAATCCCTAGTTCATAGCAAGCAAGTCTAGACTGATTATACTCAATGAAAATCAAAGAGCAAACTAGGAAACTAGCCGCAGGTTGCTCAAANNGTCAGTAACCATATCTACGACAAGACGACGTTGACGCGGTTTGAAGAGATTTTCGAAGAGTATTAAATAGAGGTCGCTTCCATCTTCTCCCATCCTAGCTCTCGGTAACTACAGTCACCAACAACCTCTACGCTAAACTGGCCGTTCTCATATTCAAGGATCGTCACGCTACCATTATCGAGGCCATGCGGATGCATACCATTGATCAGATAAACAATGGTTCCAATGGTCATTCCATGGCTGACGACAAGGGCGTTGCCCCCGCCTTGTTCTTCCATTTCTTTGGCAATCGCTTCAAAACCTTCCTTGATTCGACCACTGAGTTTTTCCCATCCTTCAGCCCAACCAGCTGTATCAACCTCTACCAAGCCCTCAGCCAGTTCCGCATAAGATAATTGGTGAACGTGGTCCACATTAAAGATACGAGGAATAATGCCCATGAAAAGATCGCCATCGTAGGCTCCATCAAAGCTACCAAAACACCATTCTCTGATACGCTTGTCCATGCGATAAGGGATTTTCCCTTGCAGTCCAAGCTCCTCAAGTATAATTCCCATAGTCTGAATGGTGCGACCAGAATCACTGGAATAAGCGCGCTCAAACTGTAGACCAGATTCTCGCAAACCGATTCCTAATTCTTGAATTCCTAGCTCACCTTCAGCTGTTAAGGGAGTATCACTCCAACCTTGCGCGCGACCAATCGTGTTAAACATGGTCTTGCCATGACGTACCAAATACAATCGTACTTTTACCATTTTCCGTCCTCCGTTTGCTTCTATTATATCATGGATGATAAAACAAAAGCCACCCAGACAGGTGACTTTTGCAGGAGATTATTATGAAAAAGTTTAGGAGTTCTATTAAATAAAGATATTAGATGAAAATCAAATTCAAACTAAATCAGTATTATCTGTTTCAAATAATATTAGGAGGTCTTTATTTAATGATTATAGTATACACAGCTAACCTTAAATAGAGCTTAAAAAATTATACCCATTCACCTTTTTCATTTACTTTATAGCCGTTAATGGTCATATTTTTTGCCAATTTCCCATCAGCTAACAAGTAATACCACTTATCTCCGTCTTTAATCCATTGATTACGAGCGTACTTACCATCTTGGTTCAGATAATACCAACTATCATACTGAGAATCAAATACCCACTCACTCTTAGCCATGTAACCGCCACGTTTTAGGTAGTATTCTCCCTGCCAAGCTTTCTCCACATAACTACCAGTTGAATCTACATAAAACCAGCTCTTATAGTCTTCATCATAAATCCATTCACTTGCAGCCATTGAAGCATCTGATTTTAGATAATAACGGCCTACCCAACTGTTTCTTACAAGATTGCCAGAAAGGTCATTATAGTACCATTTGCCAGACTCTTTAAACCACTTACTTGCTTGATGATTTTTCTTAGTCTCTCCATTAGAGGTAATAATAGCTTGAGATGAAGTTGAAACTGAGGATGAAGTTCCAGTAGAAACTGCTTGAATAGCCTCTTCTTTTGTCACCTTAGGCTTAGCTTTTCCTTGGTAAACATCTTCGATACGCTTAGTAAAGACAGATAACTCTTCAGGGGATAACATGTGTCTTACAGTCTCTTCCTTATATACAAGACCTGCTTCTTTCCTGATTTTGTGTATCCCCTCTTCAACTATATCATCAATCTTACTAAACATAGAAACTTTATCTGCTTTTGAAAGTGTATCATCATTACTAATGGCTGTCTTCTCCATGAAAGCAACAGCATTAATTTCTCTGATATTTTTTTCCGTAGGAATTAAACTAGGACTCGATTTATCAACATTTTTATAAAAAGTTGATAAATTTTGAACATAATCTTTTAATGTTAAATTAGTATTATTTTCTGGATCGTAATCACCAAAATAATTACGATCCCGAGGTATCGACCAGCCTGTTAATGGTCCGTAAAACATTTTTAAATCGCTAATTATTTTTTCCTTTTCTTCAGATGAGTATAAGTTACTATCTTTTTCTACTTGCTGAAGTAGTAAGTCATATTTTTTTATTCTAGCTATATCAAAAACATATCCTAAAAAGTTAGGCACATCACTTTTTATTCTATTGACAATTTCTTCGAATTCAAACGAATAATAGTAACCATTTTTTGAAAATCTATTTATATTTTCCTCTGTAACCTCAGCTAATCTTTTAACTACGACAGTCTTGAGTTTTAAGACATCATCATCTTTAAATTGTACAGTATTCCAATCAATGCCATCAATTTCTTCCAATAATTTTTTCTTCACTTGTTCAGAATAATTTCTAGCTACATTCTCTAAATCTGCTTGTGTTTTATATAGACTTTCATTTCTTGAATTCGTATCATTTTCCTGCGCAAAAACTACTTGACTGGCAAAAGTTCGGACTAGTAAAGTCGACAGTCCTAAAGCTACTAAAGCATGTTTCATTTCTTTTTTCATCAATTTCTCCTATTTTCTTAATTTTTAAAACTATGAATTGGTGCTGGGATTTGTCCTCCACGAGAGATGAAATCAACAGACGAAGCCCCATTAACCTTCATAACAGGTGCAGTACCTAATAGGCCACCAAATTCAATCATATCGCCTTCTTTTCCTTTTGGAATGATACGAACAGCTGTTGTTTTCATGTTAATGACACCAATTGCAGCTTCATCTGCAATCATAGCCGCAATGGTTTCAGCAGGTGTATCTTCTGGGATGGCAATCATATCCAAACCAACAGAACAGATAGCTGTCATAGCTTCTAGTTTTTCCAAATTAAGAGAGCCATTTTGCACTGCAGCAATCATTCCTTCATCCTCAGAAACGGGGATAAAGGCACCAGACAAACCACCGACTTGGTTGCAGGCCATCACTCCGCCCTTCTTAACTTGGTCATTCAAGAGAGCCAAGGCAGCCGTCGTTCCGTGCGTACCAACTGTCTCTAGTCCCATTTCCTCAAGGACACGTGCTACAGAATCTCCAACCGCAGGAGTTGGGGCCAAACTCAAGTCCACAATACCAAACTCCACACCCAGTCTCTCACTAGCCATCTGACCAACCAATTGACCGATACGAGTGATTTTAAAGGCAGTTTTCTTAACTGTTTCGGCTACTACATCAAAGCTCTGTCCACGAACTTTTTCCAAGGCACGCTTGACCACGCCAGGACCGGAAACGCCGACATTGATGATAACATCTGCTTCCCCAACACCATGGAAGGCACCAGCCATAAATGGATTGTCCTCAACAGCATTAGCGAACACAACCAACTTGGCCGCTCCCATATCTGATAGATTAGCCGTTTCCTTGATAACTCGTCCCATATCCGCCACAGCCGTCATATTGATACCAGACTTGGTTGAGCCGATATTGACTGACGAGCAGACCTTGTCCGTTTCAGCCAAAGCACGAGGAATAGAATCGATGAGAATCTCATCCCCCTTTTGATAACCTTTTTGTACCAAGGCAGAGAAACCACCAATAAAATCCACACCGATTTCTTTCGCAGCCTTATCAAGCGCTTTTGCCAGAACCACGTAGTCCGTCGCATCTGTCGCTGCCCCTATCAGAGAAATAGGAGTCACCGATACACGCTTATTTACGATAGGAATTCCCAACTCAGCTGCAATTTCATCCCCAACAGCCACTAAATTAGCTGCCTTGGTCGTAATCTTTTGATAAATTTTCTCCGCAGCACGATTGATATCTGGATCAATACAGTCCAAAAGGGAAATCCCCATGGTAATGGTTCTGATATCGAAATTTTGCTCCTCAATCATGGCGATAGTTTCAGTAACTTGTCTAATATCCATGTGCACCTCCTAGATATTATACATAGCTTCGAAAATCGCTGCACTCTGAATATTGATTTTCACATTCAAAGTTTGCCCAAAAGCTTCAAATTCATTACGAAGATAGGTAAAATCTTGCTTTTCATCGCTAGAGACGACAGCCATCATCGTGAAATATTCATCCAAGACAGTTTGAGAGATATCATCAATATTCAAACCCAATTCTGCAATTTTACCAGAAACACCTGCCACAATTCCAGATTTATCTTTACCAACAACAGTTATAATGGCTTTCATAAGTAAACTCCAATTCTTCTTTTAATAGGAAACCTGAACATTCAGCAGATTTCTTCTTAAATAGTATAGCATAATTCCAACTTAAATACTCAAAAACGCCTGCTTACGAAGTTGTTCTTAAGAAAAAAACAATTTCGTAAACAAGCGTCTACTATCCCAACTTATGATGAGTGTTCCCGCTAGGACCGAAATCCTAGCGGTAGACCAGAGCTAGACTAAGAGCACAAGACTCCATCATCATAACACTCAACAAAATTGATGATTTTATACTAATTCGATGATCGCCATTGGCGCTGCATCACCACGACGTGGTTCAGTTTTAAGGATACGAGTGTATCCACCGTTACGTTCAGCATAACGAGGTGCGATTTCTGAGAACAATTTTTGAAGTGCTGTAGTAGAAGTGTACTTGTCAGTTGCTTCATCATAGTTTTCAGATGCGATTTCATTACGTACGAAAGCAGCTGCTTGACGACGTGCATGCAAATCACCACGTTTACCTAGAGTAATCATTTTTTCAACAGTTTTACGGATTTCTTTAGCACGAGCTTCAGTTGTCACGATTGATTCGTTGATCAAAAGGTCAGTTGTCAAATCGCGAAGCATTGCTTTACGTTGTGAGCTAGTGCGTCCTAGTTTACGGTAAGCCATGTATTCCTCCTTTATTTATCTTTTAATCCAAGACCCAAATCAATGAGTTTGAGTTTCACTTCTTCCAAACTCTTGCGTCCAAGATTTCGTACTTTCATCATCTCTGCTTCAGATTTTTCTGTCAAATCATGCACAGTATTGATACCGGCACGTTTCAAACAGTTGTATGAACGCACAGACAAGTCCAGTTCCTCAATCGTACGATCCAAAATACGGTCGTCAGATTCAGTATCAGCTTCTTTCATCACTTCAGTTGACTTAGCAATCTCAGTAAGATTTGTAAACAAATCAAGATGTTCTGTCAAAATACGTGCTGAAAGCCCTAAAGCATCTTCCGGAATAATTGTTCCATTTGTCAAGATTTCAAGGGTTAGTTTGTCAAATCCATCATTGCTACCTACACGAGCAGGTTCCACTTGATAGTTGACTTTTGTAACTGGTGTATAAATAGAATCTACAGCAAGTGTTCCAACTGGTGCATTATCTTTTTTATTTTCATCAGCAGGTACATATCCACGACCACTGTTAACAGTCATAGTCGCTTTTAGGGAAGAACCTTCACCGATTGTAAAGAGATAATGATCTGGATTTACAATTTCAATATCGCTATCTGTCAAAATGTCACCAGCTGTTACTTCAGCAGGACCTTCAACATCTAGTTCGATGATTTTTTCGTCTTCAACGTACGATTTCACTGCAATTCCTTTAATGTTCAGAATGATTTGCATCACGTCTTCACGAACACCTGGAACTGTGTCAAACTCATGTAACACACCATCAATATTGATAGATGTCACAGCTGCTCCTGGTAGAGAAGCTAGAAGTACACGACGAAGAGAGTTACCAAGAGTTGTACCGTAGCCACGTTCAAGTGGTTCGATTACAAACTTGCCATAATCTTTATTTTCATCAATTTTTGTTATATTTGGTTTTTCAAACTCGATCATTTAGTTACTCCCTCTTAAACGAAAAGCAGTGTAATGCGATGATTATACACGGCGACGTTTTGGAGGACGAGCACCATTGTGTGGCACTGGAGTCACATCACGAATTGCTGTTACTTCAAGACCAGCGGCAGCAAGCGCACGAATAGCTGACTCACGACCAGAACCTGGACCTTTTACAGTAACTTCAACTGATTTAAGACCGTGTTCTTGTGCAGATTTAGCAGCAGCTTCAGAAGCCATTTGAGCAGCGAATGGTGTAGATTTACGAGAACCTTTGAAACCAAGAGCACCAGCTGATGACCAAGCAATTGCATTACCATGCACATCAGTAATCATAACAATAGTGTTATTAAATGTAGCGTGAATATGAGCAATACCAGATTCGATATTCTTTTTCACACGACGTTTACGTGTTGGTTTAGCCAAGACTTTTACCTCCTATATTATTTTTTCTTACCAGCAATCGCAACAGCTTTACCTTTACGAGTGCGAGCGTTGTTTTTAGTGTTTTGTCCACGGACAGGAAGTCCACGACGATGACGGATACCACGGTATGAACCGATTTCCATCAAACGTTTGATGTTCAAGTTTACTTCACGACGAAGGTCACCTTCAACTTTGATTGCATCCACTTCACGACGGATAGCATCTTCTTGATCTGATGTAAGATCACGTACACGAACATCTTCTGAGATTCCAGCAGCAGCCAAAATTTTCTTAGATGTTGCAAGTCCGATACCATAAACATAAGTCAATGAGATTACTACGCGTTTGTCATTTGGAATGTCAACTCCAGCAATACGAGCCATGTTTTCTCCTTTCTATCTTATCCTTGACGTTGTTTGTGTTTTGGATTTGCTGGGCAAATTACCATAACACGACCATTACGACGAATAACTTTACAGTATTCGCAAATTGGTTTGACCGATGGTCTTACTTTCATTTCTTATCCCTCCAAGTTTTTCGATTATTTAAAGCGGTAAGTGATACGTCCACGTGTCAAGTCATATGGACTCATTTCGACAGTAACACGATCTCCCGCTAAAATACGAATATAGTTTTTACGAATTTTACCAGAAACTGTTGCTAAAATCTGATGTCCATTTTCAAGTTCAACCGTAAACATTGCATTCGGCATTGTATCAACTACTTTGCCTTCAACTTCAATCACATCGTCTTTTGCCACGCAAAAGCACCTCCATAAATTTCGATTCGATGCCTCTAGACACAGAGACAACAATTATAAGTCAGACTATCTCAGTATAACATTTGTAGCGGATTTTTGCAAGTGTGAAAAGCGCTTTATTTCAAATTTGTCAATACTTTTTCGATATCTGAGAAGACATCATTGATATCTTGATTACCTTCGATGTCATGAACCAAACCTTTGGCACGGTAGTGAGCAATGATTGGTTCTCCTTGAGCAATATTAACGTCCAATCGACGTTTTACTGTCTCAGGTTTATCATCTTCACGTTGGTAGTAATCTTCTTCTTTATAGTCAACTGGTGGGTTAAAGACCTTGTGGAAAGTTTCTCCAGTTACGCGGTGGATGATACGACCACTCAAACGTTCCAAGAGGCTATCTGGATTCACTTCAATATTGATGACGCCTTCTAGTTCAATGCCAAGTTCAGCCAATGTTTTGTCCAAGGCATGAGCTTGTTCGATTGTACGTGGGTAACCATCCAACAAGAATCCTGTTTCTTTAATATCATCTTGTGAAAGACGTTCTTTTACGATTCCATTTGTAACTTCATCAGGAACTAATTCACCCTTGTCAATATATGACTTAGCAAGAACACCCATTTCAGTTTGATTTGCCATTGCAGCGCGGAACATATCACCTGTTGAGATATGTGCAACATGGAATTGTTCTACGATTTTTGCTGCTTGAGTTCCCTTACCTGCACCAGGTAAGCCCATAATCAAAAGATTCATGATTTGATCTCCTTATTTTATTTTTAAATAGAAGCAAAAAGTCTTTTCACCCCTATTTAAAAACAAAATAGAAGAGGGGAGATCCAACTCTTACAAATGTCAGAGTTTAAACCTCCACTCCCTCAGCATTTACTGCTTCATACTCAATGAAAATC
>NZ_VMKU01000170.1:0-1013 GCF_013276315.1 Streptococcus sp. 2741
ATAATAAGAGCCATAATCACAAAAAAATAGCAGATGGTCAATTTGACCACCTGTTATTTTTTTACCAATTAACAATTTTATCTACAATATTTTGTTGTTCAGTAGCTGTTTTCCTTAGATAAATTCGAGTAGTTTCTATACTTTCGTGTCCCATCAAATCTGCAAGCAAGGCAATATCATTATACTTCGATAAAAAATTCTTAGCAAATAAATGTCTAAAAGAATGAGGGTAAATTACTTTAGGATTCATTTTGTATTTATCAGCATAATTTTTTAACTGTTGAGCAACTCCTCTTGCTGTAATTGGTTCATTAAATTTATTCAAAAATAAATAACCACTTCGGCGATTTTCTGATTCTAACCAACTAAGACAACTATTTCTTAATTTTTTAGGAATGTACAGTCTACGAATTTTACCACCTTTTGAGTAAATGTCAAAATAACCGATTTCTACATGCTCTACTTTTAGTTTAATAAGCTCACTTACACGAGCCCCAGTTGCACCTAAAAACCAAACGACAAAATGCCATTTTAAAATACCATCTTTTTTCAAACTACGTTTAAGAAAAAGGTAATCAGCATAGCTAATGACATCTTCTAAAAACGGTTTTTGCTGTACTTTGACAAATTTTAATTTCAAATCATCATGACCAATAAAAGTCAGATATTTATTTACTCCTTGTAGTCGCAAATTGACAGTTTTAGGTTTAAAATTGTCTAATAAATATCCCTTGTATTCAAATAAATCTTCCATTTTGAGTTCATAATTCTCCAAGAAAAATCGAACACCATAAAGGTACGAACGCACAGTATTTTCAGCTAAACCAGCTTTCTTCAAATGTAATTCAAATTCTTTCAACGTAAAACTCCTATCTTATGTTTGATAGAAATTCCACCGCACGTAAAACTATTATACTAAATTAGTGCGTCAATATGGGCGAAAAATTGTTCGATTTTATCAACGATTCTGGATTGTTCAGGAAGGGGTGGGAGTGGGATTAGAATAGAAGCAA
>NZ_VMKU01000171.1:0-2133 GCF_013276315.1 Streptococcus sp. 2741
CTTGTTATGACGCGCTTACGATACAACTATTGAGCAAAAGATGAATCACCTTGATGTAGGGGAGTTTGTCTTATTGCTGCCTGAACACCTCCGTTCAGAGGAAGAACATTATAAATCTGTTTTTGAAGACGACTTAACCAGTCGCATGTCTAGTCAAGATGAACGACAGCAAATGACTGCTACGGTAGGTTATTTAGAATCAGGTCAGGATCGTTTTGTATATAATACGACCCCTATTTCTTACCAACAATTTTTGAAAGATCCAATCATCATTGTTATAACACCCCAATCAACTGGTCCACAGTCCATTTTGTTTTGGATAGACGCAGTACAGAACTACATTCTCTTTAATCAATTGTCTGATGCCCAGGAGCTTATCCAGAGACAAGGCATTGAAAATTGGGTCTCAGAAATGCAAACAGGTTACCATAACTACATCACATTATTGGATAATATCCAGAGGGAACGTTGGGTAATGCTAGCAGGAGCTGTGCTTGGGATTGCAACTTCAATCTTGTTGTTTAACACTATGAATAGGCTCTACTTTGAAGAATTTAGACGTGCCATTTTTATCAAACGCATTGCAGGTCTCAGGTTCTTAGAAATCCATCGCACCTATCTCTTTGCTCAACTGGGTGTGTTTTTACTGGGATTTATTGCGAGTGTATTTCTTCAGGTAGAGATAGGAGTTGCTTTCTTAGTCTTGTTACTCTTTACTGGTCTATCTCTTTTTCAGTTACATGTCCAAATGCAGAAAGAAAACAAGATGTCCATGCTTGTTTTGAAGGGAGGTTAATATGATTGAACTTAAACAGGTGAGTAAATCTTTTGGAGAACGAGAGTTATTTTCGAATCTTTCAATGACATTTGAGGCTGGAAAAGTCTATGCCTTAATTGGTTCAAGTGGTAGCGGAAAAACAACCTTGATGAACATGATTGGGAAATTAGAACCTTATGATGGGACGATTTTTTACCGAGGTAAAGACTTGGCCAATTATAAATCGAGTGATTTTTTCCGTCACGAATTGGGCTACCTCTTCCAGAACTTTGGCTTAATTGAAAACCAAAGTATTGAAGAAAACCTTAAGCTAGGTCTCATTGGTCAAAAGTTGAGTCGGTCGGAACAGCGGTTGAGGCAGAAGCAGGCTTTAGAACAGGTCGGCCTGGCTTATCTTGACCTAGATAAGCGCATCTTTGAGTTATCGGGCGGAGAATCGCAACGGGTTGCCTTGGCAAAAATTATCTTAAAGAATCCACCCTTTATTCTGGCAGATGAGCCAACAGCTTCAATAGACCCAGCAACCTCTCAGTTGATTATGGAGATTTTGCTATCTCTTCGAGATGATAATAGGCTAATCATTATCGCAACACATAATCCGGCAATTTGGGAGATGGCTGATGAAGTGTTCACGATGGATCGTCTGAAATAAAAATCCTTGTTTTTAATTGCACGATGAGTTATCGAAATATTATCATGAATCAATAATTGGAGTTAATTTAGAATTGTACTTTATGAATATTGAGGTAACTTTTTCTTGATAAAGGAAGAAATAGTGGAGAGAAAGTTAGAATGAAAAAATTCGACAATTATATTATTGAGAAGCCTTGCGATTCTAATTCAGATAAACTGCAAAAAATCTTAATAATTGAAAGTTTGGTAGATGATATTTTGCAATTTTCTCTCAGAATCAAAAATAGTGTAGGAGAGATTTTCCTCCTACAACCGTTTCAAAAGAAAACTATCTTTATTCCATGTTATTTTGAGGAAGATATTGTGAAAGTCAAAGATGATGATGAAGTTGAGTGGCATTTGTTAGAATTTCAAAAATTTAGAGCATTTTTGGCTTAGTAATATGTGTTGAAAGCTCAAAATCTATGGTAAAAAGTAGCTTTGAAAACGTATTACCTCCAAAGATTTAGTTAAATAATGATTTAACACAAAAAGAAATTATTGAAGTTCTGGAAAGATGTTGTTTCAGTATTGAGAAAAGGTGGGAAAAACTTGCGATTTTCACAGAGAAAGGATTGTTATAAATCTTGCATAGCTCTCTTGCTTCTATATAATAATTTTTGACTTGTTCTTTGCCAAGGAATTGTGTTCCACAATTTCCAATGAGAACGAGCAGGGGAGCT
>NZ_VMKU01000172.1:0-517 GCF_013276315.1 Streptococcus sp. 2741
TTTTTTTAGGGCGATTGATTTTTACTTCCGTCGCATCAATCATTACCGTGTCCTCAGAACTGAGAGGAGTTCTTGAAATCGTAACACCACTTTGAACAAGAGTTACTTCAACCCATTGGCTCCGACGGATTAAGTTGCTTTCGTGAATACCAAAATCAGCCGCAATTTGTTCATAAGTGCGGTATTCTCGCACATATTGAAGAGTGGCCATAAGAAGGTCTTCTAGGCTTAATTTAGGTTTTCGTCCCCCTTTTGCGTGTTTAATTTTTAATACAGCTAACATCTCTTCAAAAGTCGTGCGCTGAACACCAACAAGACGATTAAATTGTGCATCAGTTAGTTGTTTACTTGCTTCATAATTCATAGAACTATTATACCATATTTTGTTTCGCAGGAAGTCTATTCAAGCTAATCCCACTTCAATCCCACATGTTCGTTCATTTCTTTATAGGCTGTATCAATTCGTTCCTTAGTCGCTTCATCTAACTGGTCACGATGACTCCCGACTTTATCACTT
>NZ_VMKU01000173.1:0-2215 GCF_013276315.1 Streptococcus sp. 2741
TAAGTGATAAAGTCGGGAATTGAAGCCCTTCGTTATGAATAAGATCAACAAGATGGACACTCGTCTATCTTGTTTTTGTATGGATTTCCCTATCGAAATTCATTAAAAATGTGATATAATGAAGTGTTAGAAAAACAGGTTTCATTTGCCTGGAAAGGAAAAATTATGTCTGAAAAGAATTTTTATATTACAACGCCGATTTACTATCCATCTGGAAAACTGCATATCGGTTCTGCCTACACAACCATTGCTTGTGATGTCCTAGCACGTTACAAACGCCTGATGGGCTACGATGTCTTTTATTTGACAGGTCTTGATGAACATGGTCAGAAGATCCAGCAGAAAGCTGAAGAAGCTGGCATTACACCACAAGCCTATGTTGATGGGATGGCAGTTGGAGTCAAAGAACTCTGGAAATTACTAGATATCTCATACGATAAATTTATCCGTACAACTGATGACTACCATGAAAAAGTTGTCGCACAGGTCTTTGAACGCTTACTTGCTCAAGATGATATCTACTTGGGTGAATACTCTGGTTGGTATTCAGTATCAGACGAAGAATTCTTTACAGAAAGCCAACTGGCAGAAGTTTTCCGTGATGAAGCTGGAAATGTGACTGGTGGTATTGCTCCATCAGGTCACGAGGTTGAATGGGTATCCGAAGAATCATACTTCCTTCGCCTTAGCAAATACCAAGATCGTTTGGTCGAATTTTTCAAAGCTCATCCTGAATTTATCACTCCAGATGGTCGCCTTAATGAAATGCTACGCAACTTCATCGAGCCAGGTTTGGAAGATTTGGCGGTATCTCGTACAACCTTTACATGGGGAGTGCCTGTCCCATCAAATCCAAAACACGTTGTCTACGTTTGGATTGATGCCCTTCTTAACTATGCGACAGCTCTTGGCTACGGTCAAGACGAACATGGTAACTTTGACAAGTTCTGGAATGGAACAGTCTTCCACATGGTAGGAAAAGACATCCTTCGTTTCCACTCCATCTACTGGCCAGTCCTTCTTATGATGTTGGATGTTAAATTACCTGATCGTTTGATTGCCCATGGTTGGTTTGTCATGAAAGATGGTAAAATGTCTAAATCTAAAGGGAATGTCGTTTACCCTGAAATGTTGGTAGAGCGTTATGGACTAGATCCACTTCGTTACTACCTCATGCGTAGCCTTCCAGTTGGTTCAGATGGAACCTTCACTCCAGAAGACTATGTCGGCCGTATCAACTATGAATTGGCTAATGACCTTGGCAACCTCCTCAACCGTACGGTTTCTATGATTAACAAGTACTTTGATGGACAAATCCCTGCCTATGTAGAGGGCGTAACAGAGTTTGATAATGCTCTTGCTCAAGTAGCAGAGCAATCAATCGCTGACTACCATACACACATGGAAGCAGTTGACTACCCACGTGCGCTTGAAGCAGTCTGGACTCTTATCTCTCGTACTAATAAATACATCGACGAGACAGCTCCATGGGTCTTGGCTAAGGATGAAGCTCTTCGTGACCAATTAGCAAGTGTTATGAGCCACTTGGCAGCCAGCCTTCGTGTCGTCGCTCACTTGATTGAACCATTTATGATGGAAACTAGTCGTGCGGTTATGACTCAACTTGGCTTAGCAGAAGTTTCTAGTCTTGAAAACTTGAGTTTGGCTGCTTTCCCTGAGGGTGTAACAGTAGTTGCCAAAGGAACACCAATCTTCCCACGCCTGGATATGGAAGAAGAAATCGCCTATATCAAGGAACAAATGGAAGGCAACAAGCCAGCTGTCGAAAAAGAATGGAATCCAGACGAAGTCGAACTCAAACTAAGCAAGGATGAAATCAAGTTTGAAGACTTTGACAAGGTTGAAATCCGTGTCGCAGAAGTCAAAGAAGTTTCTAAAGTTGAAGGCTCTGATAAGTTGCTTCAATTCCGCTTGGATGCAGGTGATGGCGAAGACCGTCAAATTCTCTCAGGAATTGCAAAATACTATCCAAATGAACAAGAATTGGTCGGCAAGAAAGTTCAAATCGTTGCCAATCTCAAACCACGTAAAATGATGAAAAAATATGTCAGCCAAGGGATGATTCTCTCAGCTGAACATGATGGAAAATTAACCCTTCTCACAGTTGATTCAGCTGTACCAAATGGAAGTGTGATTGGGTAAAAGTATACAGGACTAGTTCATGCTAGTTCTGTTTTTTATTATGGCTTCAAGC
>NZ_VMKU01000018.1:0-70614 GCF_013276315.1 Streptococcus sp. 2741
TTCACCCACGTAACCGCTATGTTTCAAAAAATGAATTGACACAAGCTGAAGTAATCGAGCGCCTAGCCGCTATCGGTGAAAGCTTGGATCAAGCAGCTACAGTATAAGATTAAACAGTCCTTAGGGGCTGTTTTTCTATGCTTTTTACTCAAAAATCTAATACTCAATGAAAATCAAAGAGCAAACTAGGAAGCTAGCCGCAGGTTGCTCAAAACACAGTTTTGAGGTTGTAGATAAGACTGACGAAGTCAGTGACCATATCTACGGTCAGGCGACGCTGACGTGGTTTGAAGAGATTTTCGAAGAGTATTAGTCAATCTTATGCTGTTTTTTCCAAGATTGGATGGCCCATTTATGGCTACCACGTTTAAGATTTTGGATAGCCTCGTCAATAGGGAACCAGGCAATATGATTAAAGTCTTCTAGTGGATTTTGCACTTCTTTGAAAGAAGTCGCTTCATAGAGGTGGGCAGGATTGTAGTAGTAGGTATCACGATGACGAGAGTAGAAGTATTCATCAGCCTGTCCATAATAGGTACCAATTTCAGCTGTGAAACCAAGCTCTTCAATCAATTCACGCTTTAGGGCTTCCTGATGATTTTCACCTGCTTCAATTTCGCCACCTGGTAGGAACCAAGCGCCATTAGGTGCTTGAATAAGAACAATTTGTTTTTGTTTAGCGTCAGGGATAACTGCATACACTCCATAGCGTGCAACATAGTCTGTATTTGCTTTTTTTTCTCCGAAAGTTGGGTTTGCCATTGCATTTTCCTCATTATCTAGTATCTTTATTATTATCATAATGGACAAAGGCAGAGCTGTCAAGAACTTATAGTTATTTTAGTAAAAAGAGCAGAAAATTTTCATTTTCTACTCCTTTTCTATAGGATTTATACTTCTTTTTCATAAGTTTTTACTTCAACTTTTTTGGCAGACTTAATTTGAATGTTTCCCTTGCTAGTCAGAACTGCTTTGAGGTCTTTTTCGCTTGGATTTTCAAGGTAGTAGTCAGTGATTGCGTCCTCAATATAGTCTTGAATAGTCCGACGAAGTGGGCGTGCTCCCATTTTTGGATCATAACCTAGGTCAACCAGCTTTTCCTTGACCTTGTCAGTTACATCCAAATGAATGTTGTTGCTAGAGAGGCGCTTGTTAACATCTGCTAGCATGAGCTCGACAATCTGAAGGAGATTATCCTTGCTGAGAGCCTTAAATTCGATAATGCCATCAAAACGGTTCATAAACTCTGGGCTAAAGAAGTTGCCGAGTTCACCGAGAACAGAGTTGGTACGTCCTTCTCTAGTAGCCCCAAATCCAACGTTGGCTTCAGACTTACCTGTACCTGCATTTGAGGTCATGATAATGATGGCATCCTTGAAGCTAACGGTCCGTCCTTGCCCATCTGTCAAACGACCATCGTCCAAGACTTGTAGAAACATGTGCATAACATCTGGGTGAGCTTTTTCCACTTCATCGAGAAGGATGAGAGAATATGGATTGCGGCGAACTTTTTCAGTTAATTGACCAGCCTCATCATAGCCAACATAACCTGGAGGAGCGCCGACCAACTTAGCCACACTGTGTTTTTCCATGTATTCACTCATATCAAAGCGAATCATACTATCAGCAGAACCAAAGAGTTCGATAGCTAATTGTTTGGAAAGTTCTGTCTTACCGACCCCAGTTGGTCCGACAAAGAGGAAGCTTCCAATTGGACGGTTAGGCGTACCAAGACCGACACGATTACGGCGAATAGCCTTAGCAATCTTATCGACTGCATCATCTTGGCCAATAATATGAGACTTGAGATCTTCGGCTAGATGGATGAGTTGAGATTGTTCTTTCTCTTTTAAATCACCAACAGGGATGTTGGTTTTCTGTTCAATAATATGCTCAATGGTTTTTTCACTGATGATTGGAGTATCCTGGTCTGTGACCTTTTTCTTTTGCATTTCCTTATATTTGGCAATCTGGTCACGGAAGTAGGCGGCTTTTTCAAAATCTTCTTCTCGTGTAGCTTGAGACTTGAGATTTTCAGCCTCAATCAAGCGCTGATCAATGACTTTAGGGTCTACAAAATTCAAGGTCAAATTCATCTTAGAACCAGATTCATCTAGGAGGTCAATGGCCTTGTCAGGTAAGAAGCGATCTTGGATGTAACGATTGGAAAGAGTTGCAGCTGCTTCAATTGCAGCATCGGTATATTGAACGTGGTGGTAGTCTTCGTATTTCTTTTGAATCCCTTTGAGGATAGTGATTGTTTCTTCCACCGTTGGTTCATCAACCTTGACAGGCTGCATACGACGCTCGAGGGCAGCATCCTTTTCAATGATACGGTATTCATTGAGGGTAGTAGCGCCGACCAGTTGCAGTTCCCCACGAGCAAGGGCTGGCTTGAGGATATTTCCTGCGTCCATATTACCATCACTCGCAGAACCAGCACCGACAATTTCATGGATTTCATCGATAAAGAGGATGATGTCCTCACGTTTGCGAATTTCTTCCATGAGTTTTTGCATGCGTTCTTCAAATTGTCCACGGATCCCCGTTCCTTGCACCAAGCTAACCACATCCAGACGGATGACTTGTTTGCCTTGGAGTTTATGTGGAACATCACCATCAACAATTTTCTGAGCTAGGCCTTCGACAACGGCAGTTTTTCCGACACCCGGTTCACCGATAAGAACAGGATTATTCTTGGTTCTACGATTGAGAATCTCGATGACACGGATAATCTCATCGTCGCGCCCAATAACGGGGTCAATGTCTCCACGACGGGCAATCTCAGTTACGTTGATACCAAATTCTTCCAGCAGGCCTTTTTCTTGGCTTGCTGGTGGAGTTTGAGCAGAACCACGATTTTGGGAACCATAACCGCCGTTTCCACCGTAACCTCCACCTGATTGGGTTGGGGGAATAGGAGGAGTATTGCTAGAAGGTCTGAAATTGTTTAGGTCATTGAAAAAATCACCAAAGGGATCGAAGTCACGATTGTTCAGATCCGTCATACCTTTGAAGAGGCTATTGTTAGGATCTGTTTTGATAATCTTGTAGCAGTTTTGACAGAGGTCAATTTGTTTTTGTTTTCCATTGAGATTGGTGTAAAGATGAATTGTTGAGTCGTTGATTTTACAGTTTTGACAAAGCATACATCTACCTCATTTCTTTCTTTATCCTGATCTGTTTAAAGGTCAAAAATAGTCAAATTCCTATACTCTCATTATAACAGGATTGGGGTGTAAAGCAAGTAAAAAGATTGCAGCTTTGAAAAGTTGTTGCAATGAAAATTTTTGTGAATTTGGACTATAAAAAAATCCTATTTGTGAGACAAAAAGGATTTTGGTTAGACATGCAGGGACAATCCCAGCTTGTTTTAGATTAGTAGAGAAGTTCGTAAATCTCCATTGCAATTAAGTCAATGCTATCAAACGTATACGTTTCGCGAGCTTCTACGTCACGAAGGGTAAAGATTGAGCCGTTTTCTTCGTCGTGGCTGTACGCAACTTCTGCAACAACAACTCCTTCGCGTTCAAAATTACGTTTTAAATTTCCGCCATCGTTTGCCATTGCTTCAAGGCGGTTGATGATTCTAACCAAATGTGATTCCATTTTGATTCTCCTTCATTTCTTATCGTTACTATTTTACCATAAAGGAGGCCAACTTGACTAGAAAAAAACTAAGATTTCTCGCTAATTCTGCTAGTTTAAAGATTTTTAAATAAATTGGATAAAAGATTTGAATTTTAATTCAATATACGTTATAATCATACAGTATTCTATTTTAGAAAGCAGTGTGACTATGAATTTTTCTTTTTTACCTAAGTATTTACCTTATTTTAACTATGGGGCTGTTGTGACGGTTCTTATTTCTATCTGTGTTGTCATTTTGGGAACCATTTTGGGGGTTGTCTTGGCTTTTGGGCAACGTTCAAAGTTTAAACCGCTTGTTTGGCTGGCCAACTTGTACGTTTGGATTTTCCGTGGGACACCTATGATGGTTCAGATTATGATTACCTTTGCTCTTATGCACATCAATGCTCCGACTATTCAGGTTGGGATTTTGGGTGTTGATCTTTCTCGTCTGATTCCAGGGATTTTGATTATTTCTATGAACAGTGGTGCTTATGTTTCTGAGACTGTTCGTGCTGGGATTAATGCGGTTCCTAAGGGGCAGTTAGAGGCGTCCTATTCTTTAGGGATTCGTCCTAAAAATGCGATGCGGTATGTGATTTTGCCACAAGCAATCAAAAATATTTTGCCAGCATTGGGGAACGAATTTATCACCATTATCAAGGACAGCTCCCTCTTATCAGCTATTGGGGTCATGGAGTTGTGGAATGGGGCTACAACAGTTTCTACAACAACCTATCTACCTTTAACACCACTTTTATTTGCAGCATTTTACTACTTGATTATGACCTCTATTCTGACAGTAGCCTTGAAAGCTTTTGAAAAACATATGGGACAAGGAGATAAGAAATAATGACAGAAATCTTGATAAAAATTGAAAATTTACATAAATCTTTTGGAAAGAATGAAGTATTGAAGGGCATCAACCTCGAGATTAAAAGAGGAGAAGTTGTCGTTATCATCGGTCCTTCGGGGAGCGGGAAATCTACCTTGCTTCGCTCTATGAATTTGTTGGAGGAAACAACCAAGGGGAAGGTTATCTTTGAGGGAGTCGATATTACGGACAAGAAGAATGACCTCTTTGCCATGCGTGAGAAGATGGGCATGGTTTTCCAACAATTTAACCTCTTTCCTAATATGACTGTGATGGAAAATATTACCTTGTCACCTATCAAGACCAAAGGTGAAAGCAAGGCAGTTGCTGAGAAGAGAGCTCAAGAGCTGTTGGAAAAAGTTGGTTTGCCGGATAAGGCAGACGCTTATCCACAGAGTTTGTCAGGTGGGCAGCAGCAACGGATTGCTATCGCGCGTGGGTTGGCTATGGAACCAGATGTTTTACTCTTTGACGAGCCAACTTCAGCCTTGGATCCTGAAATGGTGGGTGAGGTATTGGCTGTTATGCAAGATCTAGCCAAGTCAGGAATGACCATGGTTATCGTAACACATGAGATGGGATTTGCCCGTGAGGTGGCAGATCGTGTCATCTTTATGGCAGACGGTGTGGTTGTTGAAGACGGAATACCTGAACAGATTTTTGAACAAACCCAAGAACAACGGACTAAAGACTTCTTGAGTAAGGTTTTATAATCTATTTTAAAATTTCAAGACAAGATTAGTGAAAAGCTCAACCAGAGATTTTTCTTATAGTTTGAAACTATAGGATAGCCTAGGAAATAAGTGTTAGGGGGTGCAGGCAGTTTTTGCTATAATGGAAGATATTTGAAAGAAAAGAGAAGTGATATGACACAGATCATTGATGGGAAAGCTTTAGCGGTCAAATTGCAGGGGCAATTGGCTGAAAAGACTGCAAAATTAAAGGAAGAAACAGGTCTAGTACCTGGTTTGGTAGTGATTTTGGTTGGGGATAATCCAGCCAGCCAAGTCTACGTTCGCAACAAGGAGAGGTCAGCTCTTGCGGCTGGTTTCCGTAGCGAAGTAGTGCGAGTTCCAGAGACCATTGCTCAAGAGGAATTGTTAGACCTGATTGCTAAATATAATCAGGATCCAGCTTGGCATGGGATTTTGGTCCAGTTGCCATTACCAAAACACATTGATGAAGAGGCGGTTCTATTGTCTATTGATCCAGAAAAGGATGTGGATGGGTTCCATCCCTTAAACATGGGGCGTCTCTGGTCTGGTCATCCAGTCATGATTCCTTCGACACCTGCAGGAATTATGGAAATGTTTCATGAATATGGGATTGAATTAGAAGGTAAAAATGCGGTCGTCATCGGTCGTTCAAACATTGTTGGAAAACCCATGGCCCAGCTTCTTTTAGCCAAAAATGCAACAGTAACCTTGACCCATTCACGCACCCATAATCTTGCCAAGGTGGCTGCTAAAGCAGATATTCTTGTAGTCGCAATCGGTCGTGCTAAGTTTGTGACTGCTGACTTTGTCAAACCAGGTGCGGTTGTCATTGATGTCGGTATGAACCGCGATGAAAATGGGAAGCTCTGTGGAGATGTTGACTATGAGGCAGTTGCCCCACTTGCTAGCCACATCACACCAGTTCCTGGAGGTGTAGGCCCTATGACCATTACCATGCTAATGGAGCAAACTTATCAGGCAGCACTTCGGACATTGGATAGAAAATAAGAGAAAAATCGCTGAAGAGAGTGTATTTTCTATAGCTATATCTGAAATGGCAGAAATGAGTATTAAATTTTAGATATAAGATTACAAAAGGAGGTCTGCGCCTCCTTTTTGTTGTATAATAAAAGCGAGAGGAAAAAACGATGAAAGTGATTGATCAAACTTTACTAGAAAAAGTTATTATTGAACGTTCTCGTACAAGTCATAAAGGAGACCATGGTCGTCTGCTGCTGCTTGGTGGCACTTATCCTTATGGAGGTGCTATCATTATGGCTGCACTAGCTGCTGTTAAGAGTGGTGCAGGATTGGTGACCGTTGGAACGGACAGGGAAAATATTCCAGCTCTGCACAGCCATTTACCTGAGGCTATGGCATTTTCTCTTCAAGACAAGCAATTGTTAAAAGAGCAGTTGGAGAAGGCAGAAGTTGTCTTGCTGGGACCTGGTTTAGGAGACGATGCTTTTGGAGAAGATCTAGTCAAACAGGTCTTTGCTAGCTTAAAACAGAATCAGATTTTGATTGTAGATGGTGGTGCCCTGACCATTCTTGCTAGGACAAGTTTGTCGTTTCCGTCTAACCAGCTTATCCTAACTCCCCACCAAAAAGAATGGGAAAAGCTGTCTGGTATTGCTATTGAAAAGCAAAAGGAAGATGCAACAGCTAGTGCCCTGACTTCATTTCCTCAAGGAACAATTTTGGTGGAGAAAGGTCCGGCTACTCGTATTTGGCAAGCTAGCCAATCTGATTATTACCAGTTACAGGTCGGCGGTCCCTATCAGGCGACTGGGGGGATGGGAGATACTCTTGCTGGAATGATTGCAGGATTTGCAGGCCAATTCCGACAGGCCAGTCTCTACGAATGTGTGACGGTAGCGACCCATCTTCATTCAGCTATTGCCCAAGAACTAGCTCAAGAACAGTATGTGGTTTTGCCAACGGAGATTAGTAATTGTATTCCTAAAGTAATGAAAATTATTTGTCAACAAGAGAGGGTAAGCAAAGATAAACTTGTTTAAAATAGATAGATAAACCCACTTCCTTCTCTTAATTTATGATTCTTGAAATGCGCCTGCTTTAATGCTAAACTAGACGTATCAAAGTTAAGGTCTTGTTTTTGGAACTGGAAAGAGATGAACAAAGCAAATACATAAAAGATAAATTCATTTTTATTCGTTTTATAAAAATAAAATGCATGTTTTCAAAGAAAGATTGATAAAAAATGTAAATTTGATCTTTTTACTTGAATAAAAAGCGATTTCATAGTAGAATAAGAACTGAGAATGATGGAGGTAAATCGGTGGAAAATCTGAAGAAAATGGCAGGTATCAAGGCTGCTGAGTTCGTGAGCGATGGAATGGTCGTTGGACTTGGAACAGGCTCGACTGCCTATTATTTTGTAGAAGAAATCGGTCGTCGTATCAAGGAAGAAGGATTGCAGATTACAGCTGTAACAACTTCTAGTGTGACCACTAAACAGGCAGAAGGCCTTAATATCCCGCTCAAGTCTATTGACCAAGTAGACTTTGTCGATGTGACGGTTGATGGCGCGGATGAAGTGGATAGTCAGTTTAACGGAATCAAAGGCGGTGGTGGTGCCCTTCTCATGGAAAAGGTGGTCGCAACACCATCAAAAGAATACATTTGGGTGGTGGATGAAAGCAAGCTGGTCGAAAAACTAGGTGCTTTTAAATTGCCAGTAGAAGTGGTTCAGTATGGCGCAGAACAAGTCTTTCGTCGTTTTGAGCGAGCTGGCTACAAACCAAGTTTCCGTGAAAAAGACGGCCAACGTTTTGTGACGGATATGCAGAATTTTATCATTGACCTCGCCTTGGATGTCATTGAAAATCCAATTGCTTTTGGACAAGAATTGGACCATGTCGTTGGTGTTGTGGAGCATGGTTTATTCAACCAAATGGTGGATAAGGTAATCGTTGCTGGACGAGATGGAGTTCAGATTTCAACTTCAAAAAAAGGAAAATAGAAGGGGGCATAAGATGTCTAAATTTAATCGTATTCATTTGGTGGTACTGGATTCTGTAGGAATCGGTGCAGCACCAGATGCTAATAACTTTGTCAATGCAGGGGTTCCAGATGGAGCTTCTGACACACTGGGACACATTTCAAAAACAGTTGGTTTGAATGTCCCAAACATGGCTAAAATAGGTCTTGGAAATATTCCTCGTGAAACTCCTCTTAAGACTGTAGCAGCTGAAAGCAATCCAACTGGATATGCAACAAAATTAGAGGAAGTATCTCTTGGTAAGGATACTATGACTGGACACTGGGAAATCATGGGACTCAACATTACTGAGCCTTTCGATACTTTCTGGAACGGATTCCCAGAAGAAATCCTGACAAAAATCGAAGAATTCTCAGGACGCA
Organism: Streptococcus sp. 2741; assembly: GCF_013276315.1. Classification (NCBI taxonomy): domain Bacteria; kingdom Bacillati; phylum Bacillota; class Bacilli; order Lactobacillales; family Streptococcaceae; genus Streptococcus; species Streptococcus sp. 2741. The sequence goes on from NZ_VMKU01000018.1 coordinate 8,608, forward strand.
AGGTTATTCGTGAAGCCAACAAACCTTATTCAGGAACGGCTGTTATCGATGATTTTGGACCACGTCAGATGGAAACTGGAGAGTTGATTATCTATACTTCAGCTGACCCTGTTTTGCAGATTGCTGCCCACGAAGACATTATTCCTTTGGATGAATTGTACCGTATCTGTGAATACGCTCGTTCGATTACCCTTGAGCGTCCTGCCCTTCTTGGTCGCATCATTGCTCGCCCTTATGTAGGTGAACCAGGTAACTTCACTCGTACGGCAAACCGTCGTGACTTGGCTGTATCTCCATTTTCCCCAACTGTTTTGGATAAATTGAATGAGGCTGGTATCGATACTTATGCTGTGGGTAAAATCAACGATATCTTTAACGGTGCTGGTATCAACCATGACATGGGTCACAACAAGTCAAATAGTCATGGAATTGATACACTATTGAAGACTATGGGACTTGCTGAGTTTGAAAAAGGATTCTCATTCACAAACCTAGTTGACTTTGATGCCCTTTACGGCCATCGTCGTAATGCTCACGGTTACCGTGATTGTTTGCATGAGTTTGATGAACGCTTACCTGAAATTATCGCAGCTATGAGAGAGAATGACCTTCTCTTGATTACTGCGGACCATGGAAATGACCCAACGTATGCAGGAACGGATCACACTCGGGAATATATTCCATTGTTGGCCTATAGCCCTGCCTTTAAAGGAAATGGTCTCATTCCAGTAGGACATTTTGCAGATATTTCAGCGACTGTTGCCGATAACTTTGGTGTGGAAACTGCTATGATTGGGGAAAGTTTCTTAGATAAATTGGTATAAGATGACGCGCTATGCTTTGCTGGTGAGAGGTATCAATGTTGGTGGTAAGAATAAGGTCGTCATGGCGGAGCTTCGTCAAGAATTGACAAACTTGGGACTGGAAAAGGTTGAGAGCTACATCAATAGTGGCAATATTTTCTTTACTTCGATAGATTCCAAAGCCCAATTGGTTGAAAAGCTAGAGACTTTCTTTGCAGTCCATTATCCATTTATTCAGAGCTTTTCTTTACTGAGTCTAGAGGACTTTGAGGCGGAACTTGAAAATCTACCAGCTTGGTGGAACAGAGACTTGGCACGAAAAGATTTTCTCTTTTACACTGAGGGTTTGGATGTGGACCAAGTCATCGCGACAGTTGAAAGTTTAGAGCTGAAAGATGAAGTGCTTTATTTTGGAAAACTTGGGATTTTCTGGGGAAATTTTCTGAAGAAACCTACTCTAAAACTGCCTATCACAAGGATCTGCTCAAGATGCCTTTCTATCGCCACATTACCATTCGCAATGCTAAAACTTTTGAAAAAATCGGTCAAATGCTAAAAAAATAATAAAGGAGACACACAATGACATTTTTAAACAAAATCCATGAAACAGCTGCTTTCCTGAAAGACAAGGGAATTCAAGCGCCTGAGTTCGGTCTAATCCTTGGATCAGGACTGGGAGAACTGGCAGAAGAAATCGAAAATCCAGTTGCAGTAGACTATGCTGAGATTCCAAACTGGGGCCGCTCTACAGTAGTCGGTCACGCTGGTAAATTAGTATATGGTGACCTTGCAGGTCGCAAGGTCTTGGCTCTTCAAGGTCGTTTCCATTTTTACGAAGGAAATCCTCTGGAGGTCGTGACTTTCCCAGTACGTGTCATGAAAGTTCTTGGATGTGAAGGTGTCATTGTAACCAATGCAGCTGGTGGTATTGGATATGGTCCTGGTACTTTGATGGCTATCTCAGACCATATCAACATGACGGGGCAAAATCCATTGATGGGTGAAAACTTGGATGACTTTGGTCCACGTTTCCCAGATATGTCTAAGGCCTACACTCCAGAATACCGTGCTACTGCCCATGAAGTTGCTAAAAAACTTGATATCAAGCTTGATGAAGGTGTCTATATCGGTGTTACTGGTCCAACTTATGAAACACCAGCAGAAATCCGTGCCTATAAGACACTGGGAGCAGATGCAGTTGGTATGTCTACGGTTCCTGAAGTTATCGTGGCAGCCCACTCTGGCTTGAAAGTTCTGGGAATTTCATGTATCACTAACTTTGCGGCTGGTTTCCAAGAAGAACTCAATCACGAAGAAGTTGTAGAAGTGACTGAAGGTGTCAAAGGTGATTTCAAAGGTTTGCTTAAAGCGATTCTTGCAGAATTGTAAGAAAAAAGATTTAAAAGGGGGAATACCTCTACCTTTTCATGATTGACTGGCTATTCGGAACAAAGAAGAAACATAGGTAGACTATGGGTTTCTTCCTACTCTTGTAACTGAAAGAGTCTGATAGTTAGCATTGTGAAAGACAAGAATCTAGGATGCTGGAATTAGCTTCCTAGCCAAGCAGACTAGTATGATAAGAAGAGATAAGAATGAATTTATACTCAATGAAAATCAAAGAGCAAACTAGGANNTAAGACTGACGAAGTCAGTGACCATATCTACGGTAAGGCGACGCTGACGTGGTTTGAAGAGATTTTCGAAGAGTATTACTTTCTGAATTTCTCAGTCTTGTCCTATATAGGGGACAAGGAGATTTCGCTTGAGTCTGCTTACAAATAAACGAAAAGAAAGATAAAGAATAATGAAAATTGGTCAACGAATGATGCGCTTTGGCATAAAAAAATTAAGTATCGGAGTTGTATCTGTTGCAGTCGGCTTTGCATTTCTAGCTCCAGCTGGAATTTCAGCCAATGAACTACAGCAAGATGTAACATCTGAAGTGGCAACAAGAGTGCTAGATCCTAAGGAGGAATTGAGAGAGCCGGAAAATGCTACTCCAAAACTAGAAACTCCTCTTAGAGAGGAGTCAAGACTAGCTCCTCAAACGCTTCCGGAAGCAAGTGAAGTTCTTGAAAACAAAAGGGAAGAGTCAAAAGTAGAGATAACCGAGCCAGCTCAATACTTACCTATTCTTGCTCCTGTAGAAGAAACTAAAGAAGAAGCTGTGACAGAAAAACCAACAAATACTCGTTCTCTAACAGCAGAAGATTTGGTGAAGATTTCCAAAGGGGAATTGCATTTAGAAAATGATTTGATTGATGAATCTCTCTACGGTGAAAAAGTTCTTGATTTGGAAGGGGATGATGACCAAGATGGCATCAAAAACAAAGATGAACTTTATGTGTACAACAAAGATGGTAAGGATTATCTAGGATATAACAGTCATCCCTTGCTAGCAGACAGTGATGGGGATGGTTTGGCAGATGGAGAAGATGACAATAAGAAAGAATGGTATGTCACAGACCGTGATTCTCTTCTCTTTATGGAGTTAGCCGATCGAGACGATGATTATATTGAGAAAATTTTAGATCATAAGAATCCTTTCCCTAGTCTCTATCTTGACCGTCAAGAATACAAACTCATGCACAATGAATTGGCTTCTTTCTGGAAGATGAAAAAAGCCTATCATACAGATAGTGGCTTGGATGCTTTCTTATTTGAGACCAAGAGCGACCTTCCTTATCTCAAAGATGGAACGGTGCACATGTTGGCTATACGTGGAACAAGACGGAATGATGCAAAAGATTTAAGTGCAGATTTTGTTTTGTTAGGAGGAAATAAACCAGCGCAAGCGGATGATATCCGCAAGGTTGTTGGGGAATTAGCCAAGGATACAAGTATTACCAAGTTGTATATGACAGGCCATTCTCTTGGAGGCTACCTAGCTCAGATTGCAGCGGTTGAAGCTTACCAAAAATATCCTGATTTTTATAACCATGTATTGCGAAAAGTGACGACTTTCAGTGCGCCTAAAGTGATTACTTCCAGAGCGGTTTGGAATGCTGAGAATGATTTCTGGGATGTTGGTTTGGAAAGCCGTAAATTAGCTGTTAGTGGAAAAATTAAGCATTATGTGGTTGATAATGATAATGTTGTGACTCCCTTGATTCATAACGATCGTGATATTGTTACATTTACAGGTAATTCACGCTTTAAACACCGTTCTCGTGGCTATTTTGAAAGTCGAATGAATGATATTCCTAACTTTAATATTGGTAAACGAACTACCTTGGATAAACATGGTTATCGTGATCCAAAATTGGATAAAGTGCGATTCTTTAAGAAACAGGCTCTGCCCCAATCTTCTAGTCAACCAAGCGCGGAACCAATGGAAAATATTACCTTAGGGAAACAGGTTACTCAAAGTTCGACAGCTTTCGAAGGAGATGCTAGAAGAGCTGTGGATGGCAAAGTTGATGGTAACTATGGTCACAATTCTATCACTCATACCAACTTCCAATCTAAGCCTTGGTGGCAAGTAGATTTGGCTAAAGAAGAAACCATTCGCCAAATCAATATTTACAACCGAACAGACACTGCCCAGGATAGATTGGCAAACTTTGATGTCATTCTGTTAGACAGTTCTGGTAAAGAAATTGAGAGAAAACGAATAACATCTCTTAAAGATGTGTCAGCACAAATTGCGATTAACCATAAAAAAGCGCGCTATGTTCGGATTGAGCTAGAAGGCTATAATGCCCTCAGTCTTGCAGAAGTCCAAGTATATCGTGCTGAGAATATCGCTTGGAAAAAACAAGCTAAGCAAAGTTCTACTGATTTTGGTGGAGATGCTAGTCGTGCCTTGGATGGCAATACCAATAGTAGTTATAGCCAGCAATCAATTACCCATACAAAATTTGAAAACCAGCCTTGGTGGGAAGTTGATTTAGGTCGTACAGAACAGGTAGGACTTGTTCGCCTTCATAACCGTGGGGATGGAGAGCTTTCTAAACGTCTGTCAGACTTTGATGTGATTTTATATGATGAAAAAGGGAAAGAAGTTGCTAGACAGTATGTTGCTAAACTTGACGGAACGAGCTTGGATGTTCAATTAAATGGGAAATTGGGACGCCGTGTTCGTGTGCAACTACGTAAGAACAATCAAGCCCTCAGTCTTGCAGAAGTAGAAGTTTTCCGCTTTATCGCTACGAATGGTGAGACGGCGACACAAGTTTCTAAGCCAGTTCAACCAATCAGTCAAACGCCTGTGAAAGACAAAACATTGACAATTCAACATAGTGGAGCTTATATTGCCCGCTACTCTATAACTTGGGAAGAAGTTACAGTAGACAAAGATGGAAACCAAGTTGTTCGTAGTCGTTCTTGGGAAGGAAACGGTCGCAACCAGACTGCAGGTTTTGTCCTCAACCTCCCAATCAAAGGAAACATGAGAAATCTGCGAATTAAGATTGAGAAAAAGACAGGTCTACTATGGAATAGATGGCAAACAATCTATGAAAACAGACCAATTTTAGCTCAACCCCACCGTAAAATTACCCATTGGGGAACAACATTAAATTCTAAGATTTCTGATGACGATGTCTTGTAAAAAATCCTACTATTCAAGAATGAGATGATTTAGTTTATAAGAAAGTACTACCTGAGCTTGAATAGAACTCAGGTAGCTATCTGTGAGAGAACAAAATTAAACAGAAAGGTATAGTGAGGTGTTCTAATTTGAACATGAGCGGAAAAACTTTTCTAAAAACTTAGAAAGGAAGGGGAGTTCGGGTTTGAATTGAATCCGATCTACTCTTCTCAATATTATCAAAATTAAGAAAGAAAGGAATTGAACCCATCATAAAAGCAGTGGGAAAAAGATAGTTGGTCTAGCGAGCATCGCTCACTGCGCCCCACTCCTATTTTCCCTTTGGCTTTTTAACGGGTTTGGTATCTTTCTCAATATAAAATATAAAAAAGACAGGTAGAGCGCGTGTTTTGATTTGAACACGAGCGGAAAACTTTTCTAAAAACTCAGAAGAGAAGGGGAGTTCGGGTTTGAATTGAAGCCGTTCTAATCTTCTCAATATCATCAAAATTAAGAAAGGAATTGACCCCACCCTAAAAGCAGTGGGAAAAAGATAGTTGGTCTAGCGAGCATCGCTCACTGCGCCCAACTCCTATTTTCCCTTTGCTTTTTGACGGGTTTGGTATCTTTCTCAATATAAAATAAAGAAAGGTAGAGCGTGTGTTCTGATTTGAACACGAGCGGAAAACTTGGAAAATAGATAATCTGACTGAAAAATCAGGATTTCTCGTCAGATTCCTAATTTTCAGTCGTTTTCTTGTCGCTCTTTGTATCATAAATTATGTCTATCCATATTGCTGCTCAGCAGGGTGAAATTGCTGATAAAATTCTTCTTCCAGGGGATCCTCTTCGTGCGAAATTTATTGCGGAGAATTTCCTTGAAGATGCTGTTTGTTTTAACGAAGTGCGTAACATGTTTGGTTACACTGGTACTTACAAGGGTCACCGTGTATCTGTTATGGGAACTGGGATGGGAATGCCATCTATTTCGATTTATGCGCGTGAGTTAATTGTTGACTACGGAGTGAAAAAATTGATTCGTGTGGGAACTGCAGGATCTTTGAATGCAGATGTCCACGTACGTGAATTGGTTTTGGCGCAGGCAGCTGCAACCAACTCTAACATCATCCGCAATGACTGGCCACAGTACGATTTCCCACAAATCGCTAGCTTTGATTTGCTAGATAAGGCTTATCATATTGCCAAAAATCTCGGTATGACAACCCACGTTGGGAACGTTTTGTCATCTGATGTCTTTTATTCAAACTACTTTGAAAAGAACATCGAGCTTGGTAAATGGGGAGTCAAGGCTGTGGAAATGGAAGCAGCAGCACTTTACTATCTGGCAGCCCAACACCATGTTGACGCGCTAGCTATTATGACAATCTCTGATAGCTTGGTTAATCCAGATGAGGACACGACTGCAGAAGAACGTCAAAATACCTTCACCGATATGATGAAGGTTGGATTAGAAACCTTGATTGCTGAATAAAAGAGAACACAAAAGGAAGACTTTCTGGATGAAAATCTTCCTTTTTTAGTCATTCAGTCCATACTGTGACCTTAATGAAATGTTGCTCTACCGTCTATTTTTTAAGAGATTGCAAAAAACAATCAATCTCTGCTTGAGAATGGAGAATACGCATCTTTTCTGGGTAAGTATTGTTTAAATATTGGTATCTATCCTTAGCATTTTTTGTTCGACCATCCCAGAGAATCCAACGAATAAATTCCCAGTTGAATTGCTCGGGGCATCCCTTAGCCATGCTTTCTCTCACTTTTCCTCTGTATTTTAAATAGCGCTTAAAGGCTCTTAGCAAACAATTCCAAGCAGAGAAGTTTAAAAAGATGATTTGGTTAGCTTCCTGCATTCTTTCTTCGTAATAACACCAAGAATAATTACCATCGATGACCCAAGCTTCATGCTTGGTGAGAAAATTTTTCATCTCGGTTAACATCCAATCACGGTCACTGTCTTGCCAACCAGGTTGAAATTGGAGTGTGTCCATATGAAGTTTTGGGATGGAGTAGTAGAGAGATAACTTTTCAGCTAGCGTTGACTTACCAGCACCAGAATATCCGATAATTGCAATTTTCATTTTCTACCTTTTCCTATTTGGAGACAAAAAAACAGCCTCTATGGACTGTTTCTTATTTAGCAAGTTTAGCTGAAAGACGAGCTTTATCGCGGCTTGCTTTGTTTTTGTGAATCAAACCTTTAGTTTCTGCTTTATCGATAGCTGAGCTAGCAGCACGGAAAAGTTCTTCAGATGGGTTTGCTTCGAAAGCTTTGATAGCAGTACGCATAGCTGATTTTTGAGCTGAGTTCTTTTCGTTTTGTTTAACGTTCAATTCAGCGCGTTTGATAGCTGATTTAATGTTTGCCAATGTTCTTACCTCCATATTTACTAACTATACCATTATATCTGAAAACTTACGTTTTGACAAGGGAAAATTATTTTTTTAAGTAAATTTCATCGATTTCATGGTTCTTTGTTTTATGAAGAATCACTTCTGCACGATTTCTAGTTGGTTCAATATAATTTTGTAGATTTGTGAGATTGATACTGGTCCAGACCTGATGGGCAAAGGATTCCACTTCCCCAATCGGCATTTGTGTAAAACGATAATAGTAGCTATCAGGGTCGTTTTGGGCTAGGCTCAGGATTTTCAAGAAACGGTCTAGATACCAACTCTCGATGTCATCAACTGAAGCATCAACATAGATGGAAAAGTCAAAGAAGTCAGTAATATAGAGACGCTCGTTTTGTGGATTTTGAAAGACGTTAATCCCCTCGACAATCACAAAGTCAGCAGCTTTTACTCGTTGTTTTGCTTCAGGGACGATGTCATAGACTTCATGAGAGTAGACAGGAATATCCACATCTTGTCCATTTTTGATGCAGTCCAAGAAGTTGAGAAGAGCTTCCATATCATAGCTTTCAGGAAATCCCTTACGATTTAAAATCCCTTGTTCAATCAAGGTCTGGTTGGGATAGAGAAAGCCGTCAGTTGTTACCAACTCAACCCTAGCATCTGTAAGTGTACGGGACAGTAGGATTTGAAGTAGGCGACTGGTTGTGGATTTTCCAACGGCAACACTCCCAGAAACCCCAATGATAAAAGGCTGGGATTTGCTTTCACGTTGAAGGAAAATCCCTTTTGAAAAGGCCAAATCATCCTTGGTACGCTTGTAAATCTGGATGAGATGGGCTAGGGGGAGATAGACATCGGTAACATCCTGCAAGCTAATCTGGTCATTAAAACTCTTGATGGATTCTAATTCCTCTTCTGTCAAAGGAGGTGTCGTCTTTCGATGTAAAGATTGCCAAGTCTGGCGACTGATTTTTTCAAAATGTAAAAATTCGTTGGTCATTTGTTTTCCCCTAGATATTTTGTCTATCATACCATAAAAAGTTAAAAAAATAAAGCGGTTTCTTGAATGTGGTAAGTCAATAGTATATAATATAAGTAGATAGAGGATGAACAATTTATTGATGAAGTAGGAGCTGCTTTCTACTGACTTATCAGCTATAAAGGGGGCTTTGGGGTTTATAACTTATAGGAGGTGTACTATGAAAATCTTGAAACGTTACCTATTGGAACTCTGTTTTATTTTAAGTTTTGCCTTACCTTTTATAAAAGGAGTCAATGCGGATAATGGTAGACGCTTTGTGGAAATCTATTACGGTTTTACTTTTTTGATGGAACATGCCATTGTAACAGCTGTCTTTATCTGTTCGCTTTTGATTGCTTTCTTCCTAAAAAAACGATGGGCGAAATGGCTTGCTGCTGGTAGTTATTGCTTTTTAGTTCTATGGATTGCGACAGAGGGTTATTTCTTCCGCATGTCACTAGAAGATTTGATACGACTTTGGACAAGTTTGGAAATCCTGACACAAACGTATCAATTGGGCTTTTATCTAAATATTTTGTTGGGAATTTTGTTGATAATTAAGTATCTGAAGGTTAAGCAATAGTAATAAAAATGCGCTTGATTATAGACAATAAATTTGTTGTTTTATCATGGCAATGATAGCTGTAGTCCTAGATGAAATACAAGTTGCTTATAAAAGTTGAAAGAGATTGAAGGGGAGCTATTGTAACGCACCTTCCTTCAATCTTTTTGTTTTATTTTGGATATGTAAACGATTTACAATTCGATCCAAAATATGATAGAATAGGGTTATGAATAAAATGTACTATGCAGAAAATCCTGACGCTGCTCACGACATTCATGAGTTGAGAGTAGAATTGTTGGGAGAAAAAATGACCTTTCTGACGGATGCAGGTGTTTTTAGCAAGAAGATGGTTGACTTCGGAAGTCAGCTTTTGCTCAAGTGTCTGGAGGTCAACCAAGGAGAAACTGTCCTTGATGTAGGCTGTGGTTACGGACCTTTGGGCTTGTCTTTAGCTAAGGCTTATGGCGTTCAGGCTACCATGGTCGATATCAATAATCGTGCCTTGGGTTTGGCGCGACAAAATGCTGAACGAAATAAAGTAGAAGCGACGATTTTCCAGTCCAACATCTATGAACAAGTTGAAGGGAAATTTGAACATGTCATTTCCAATCCCCCTATTCGTGCTGGAAAAAAAGTCGTTCATGAAATTATCGAGAAAAGTAAAGATTTCTTGGAAATTGGTGGAGATTTGACCATCGTCATCCAGAAAAAACAAGGGGCTCCAAGTGCCAAGTCTAAGATGGAAGATGTGTTTGGCAATTGTGAAATCCTTAAAAAAGATAAGGGATACTATATCCTTAGAAGTGTGAAAGAATGAGAGCAGTTGATTTAATCCAAAAAAAACGAGACGGTCAAGAACTGACTTCAAGTGAAATTGAATGGCTGATAGAAGGCTATGTATCAGGAACTGTTCCTGATTATCAGATGTCTGCCTTTGCTATGGCTGTTTATTTTAAAGGAATGACGACTCGAGAAATATCTGATTTGACCATGAAGATGGTCAAGACAGGGCAAGAGTTTGACCTGTCTGCCATTGATGGTGTGAAAGTTGACAAGCATTCTACTGGTGGTGTCGGCGATAAGGTAACCTTGATTTTAGCTCCTCTTGTTGCTAGCTTTGGTGTGCCTGTGGCAAAAATGAGTGGTCGTGGCCTTGGTCATACTGGTGGGACAATTGATAAATTGGAGTCCATTAAAGGCTATCAAGTCGAGCGCAGTCAAGAGGATTTTATTCGTCAGGTTCAGGATATTGGTGTATCTGTCATTGGGCAATCAGACCAGCTGGTTAAAGCAGATAAACTTCTCTACGCCCTCCGTGATGTGACCGCAACTGTCGACACGATTCCTTTGATTGCGAGTTCGGTGATGAGCAAGAAAATCGCGGCAGGAGCGGATGCTATTTTGCTAGACGTAACTGTCGGTGAGGGCGCCTTCATGAAGACGGTTGATGAGGCGCGTGAGTTGGCTCAAACCATGGTGGAACTTGGTAAGGCTGTTGGCCGGAAGACAGTAGCGGTGATTACGGATATGAGCCAGCCTTTAGGGCGTGCGATTGGAAATCGTCTGGAAATCCTTGAAGCATTGGAGATTCTACAAGGTCAAGGACGTCAGGATATTACCCACTTTATTTGTGAATTGGCTCAAATTATGCTTGGTCTGGCAAATGTAAATAAAACAGTTGAAGAAGTTCGCCAACATCTTGAAAATGGCCAAGCGCTGGCTAAGTTTGAGGAAATGGTCCAAGCCCAAGGTGGAGACTTAGAAGACCTCTATCGTCCTGTAAATGTGTCCCATGTGGTGGAAATCCCTGCTCAGGAGACGGGTGTTATTTCAGCTCTTCCAGCTATGGAATTTGGGCTTTATGCTATGAGACTGGGGGCAGGCCGTGCAGTCAAGTCTGATGCCTTGGATTATGAAACAGGAATTGTTTTTGAAAAGAAAGTTGGAGATTCCGTTCAAAAGGGAGAAATTGTTGCAAAAGTATACACAAATGGAAAAATTTCTCATCAGCTAGTTACAGATTTTCAAAAATATGTTAAAATAAATGATAGGGTGCAAAGTTTACGAGAAATTATAGAAATTATCTCATAAACCGCAGGAGAATCCGAATATGAAATTAAATAAATATATCGATCATACGCTTTTAAAACAAGATGCAACAGAAAATCAAATTGATTGTTTGTTGTCTGAGGCTAGAGAGTATGATTTTGCCAGTGTTTGCGTTAATCCGACCTGGGTTGAACATGCTAAAAAAGAGCTTGAAGGCACAGATGTCAAGGTCTGCACAGTAGTAGGTTTCCCTTTGGGAGCAACAACTTCAACTGTGAAAGCTTTTGAGACAAAAGAAGCTATCCAAAATGGTGCAGATGAGATTGATATGGTGATCAATGTTGGGGCTCTCAAATCAGGTAATTTAGCCTTGGTTGAATCGGACATCCGTGCTGTTGTAGAAGCAAGTGGTGACAAGTTAGTGAAAGTCATTATTGAAGCTTGCCTTCTGACAGATCAAGAAAAAGTTGTGGCTTGTCAATTAGCCCAAAAAGCAGGAGCTGATTTTGTTAAAACATCTACTGGCTTTTCAACTGGTGGCGCTACGATAGCAGATGTTCAATTGATGCGTGAAACAGTTGGGTCTGATATGGGTGTCAAGGCTGCTGGTGGAGCTCGTTCTTATGAGGATGCTCTTGCCTTTGTCGAAGCAGGTGCGACCCGTATCGGAACGTCAGCTGGAGTAGCAATTCTAAAAGGAGAATTGGCAGATGGCGACTACTGAGTTGATTGAACTGGCAATTGAAACCAGCAAGAAAGCCTATGTCCCCTATTCTCACTTTCCTATCGGAGCAGTTTTAGTAGCCAAAGACGGAAGTGTTTACACGGGAGTGAATATCGAAAATGCTAGCTATCCTTTGACCAATTGCGGTGAGAGAACAGCCATTTTTAAGGCTATATCTGAAGGACAAAGAGAGTTTTCAGAATTGATTGTCTATGGACAGACTGAAAAACCAATCTCACCATGTGGTGCTTGTCGCCAAGTAATGGTCGAATTTTTTGAACAAGATCTAAAAGTGACCTTAGTCGCAAAAGATAAATCGACGGTCGAGATGACGGTCGGGGAGTTACTTCCATACTCTTTTACAGACTTAACTTAGTCTGAGTCGCTCTCTGAGTGGCACGGTCCTTGTGGCCAACCAATCCATACTTGCAACATCGTTGCACATCTTATTTAGGAGGTTCAGTAATGAACAAGAAACAATGGCTAGGTCTTGGCCTAGTAGCAGTGGCAGCAGTTGGACTTGCTGCATGTGGTAACCGCTCTTCTCGTAAGGCAGATTCATCTTCTGATGTGAAGACAAAAGCAGCAATCGTCACTGATACTGGTGGTGTTGATGATAAATCATTCAACCAATCAGCTTGGGAAGGTTTGCAGGCTTGGGGTAAAGAACACAATCTTTCAAAAGATAACGGTTTCACTTACTTCCAATCAACAAGTGAAGCTGACTACGCTAACAACTTGCAACAAGCGGCTGGAAGTTACAACCTAATCTTCGGTGTTGGTTTTGCCCTTCACAATGCGGTTGAAGAAGCAGCTAAAGAACATTCTGACTTGAACTATGTCTTGATTGATGATGTGATTAAAGATAAAAAGAATGTTGCGAGCGTAACTTTCGCTGATAATGAGTCAGGTTACCTTGCAGGTGTAGCTGCAGCCAAAACAACTAAAACAAAACAAGTTGGTTTTGTAGGTGGACAGGAGTCAGAAGTTATCTCTCGTTTTGAATCTGGTTTCAAGGCAGGTGTTGCCTCAGTAGACCCATCTATCAAAGTACAAGTTGACTATGCTGGTTCATTTGGTGATGCTGCTAAAGGTAAAACAATTGCAGCAGCACAATACGCAGCTGGTGCAGATATTGTTTACCAAGTAGCTGGTGGTACAGGTGCTGGTGTCTTTGCAGAAGCAAAATCACTCAACGAAAGCCGTCCTGAAAATGAAAAAGTTTGGGTTATCGGTGTTGACCGTGACCAAGAAGCAGAAGGTAAATACACTTCTAAAGATGGCAAAGAATCAAACTTTGTTCTTGCATCTACTTTGAAACAAGTTGGTACAACTGTAAAAGATATTTCTAACAAGGCAGAAAAAGGTGAATTCCCTGGCGGTCAAGTGATCGTTTACTCATTGAAAGATAAAGGGGTTGACTTGGCAGTAACAAACCTTTCAGAAGAAGGTAAAAAAGCTGTCGAAGATGCTAAAGCTAAAATCCTTGATGGAAGCGTAAAAGTTCCTGCAAAATAATGGATGGAAGTCATTTCTTAGGAAGCGGCCCTCGGTCGCTTTTTTAAGAGTTGAGACAAAGTCATTTTGTCTCAGTAAAGCTTGCTACTAGACAAACTAGCAAGTTTTATTGAAATAAAATAAGACTCTGAAAGGAAGAGCACATGGCACACGAAAATGTCATAGAGATGCGTGATATTACCAAGGTGTTTGGCGAATTTGTTGCCAACGACAACATCAACCTGCACCTACGAAAGGGTGAAATTCATGCACTTTTAGGAGAAAATGGGGCTGGAAAGTCCACGCTCATGAACATGTTAGCAGGACTTCTTGAACCAACTAGTGGTGAAATCGCGGTCAACGGTCAAGTTGTCAATCTCGATTCACCATCTAAAGCAGCTGGCTTGGGAATCGGAATGGTTCACCAGCACTTTATGTTGGTAGAAGCTTTCACGGTGGCTGAAAACATCATTTTAGGAAGTGAATTGACTAAAAATGGTGTACTAGATATTGCTGGAGCTAGCAAAGAAATCAAGGCTCTTTCTGAACGTTATGGCTTAGCTGTTGACCCTTCTGCCAAGGTAGCAGACATCTCAGTCGGAGCCCAACAACGTGTAGAAATTTTAAAAACCCTTTATCGGGGGGCTGATATCCTTATCTTTGACGAACCAACGGCTGTTTTGACTCCATCAGAAATTGATGAGTTGATGGCTATTATGAAAAATCTTGTCAAAGAAGGAAAATCAATTATCTTGATCACCCACAAGTTGGACGAGATTCGCGCAGTTTCTGACCGCGTTACAGTTATCCGTCGTGGGAAATCAATTGAAACCGTCGAAATTGCAGGGGCTACCAATGCTGATTTGGCAGAAATGATGGTGGGACGTTCTGTTTCCTTTAAAACGGAGAAACAAGCCTCTCAACCAAAAGAAGTGGTCTTGTCTATTACAGACTTGGTGGTCAATGAAAACCGCGGTGTCCCAGCTGTGAAAAATCTGTCCTTGGATGTTCGTGCTGGAGAGATTGTTGGAATTGCGGGGATTGATGGAAATGGTCAGTCTGAACTGATTCAAGCCATCACAGGTCTTCGCAAGGTTGAATCTGGTAGCATTGAGCTAAAAGGAGATTCAATTGTAGGCTTGCATCCACGACAAATTACAGAGCTAAGTGTTGGGCACGTTCCAGAAGACCGTCACCGTGATGGTTTGATTTTAGAGATGATGATTTCTGAAAATATTGCCCTTCAAACCTACTACAAAGAACCACATAGTAAAAATGGAATTTTGAACTATTCAAATATTACTTCTTATGCTAAAAAGCTAATGGAAGAATTTGATGTTCGTGCTGCCAGTGAATTTGTTCCTGCAGCTGCACTTTCAGGAGGAAATCAACAAAAAGCAATTATTGCTCGTGAAATTGATCGTGATCCTGATCTCCTTATCGTCAGCCAGCCAACTCGTGGGTTGGATGTCGGTGCCATTGAATATATCCACAAGCGCTTGATTGAAGAGCGTGATAATGGTAAGGCTGTTCTAGTTGTCAGCTTTGAATTGGATGAGATTTTAAACGTCTCAGACCGTATTGCCGTTATTCATGATGGTAAGATTCAAGGTATTGTGTCACCAGAAACAACCAATAAACAAGAACTTGGTGTCTTGATGGCTGGTGGAAACTTGGGAAAGGAGAAGAGTGATGTCTAAAAAATTACAACAAATTTCGGTTCCCTTGATCTCTGTCTTCCTTGGAATTTTACTTGGAGCCATTGTCATGTGGATCTTCGGCTATGATGCTATTTGGGGCTACGAAGAATTGTTCTATACAGCCTTTGGTAGCCTGCGTGGGATTGGAGAAATCTTCCGTGCAATGGGGCCTTTGGTCTTGATTGGTCTTGGATTTGCTGTTGCCAGTCGTGCAGGTTTCTTTAACGTTGGGCTTCCTGGTCAGGCTTTGGCAGGTTGGATTCTCAGTGGTTGGTTTGCCCTGTCGCATCCAGATATGCCACGTCCCTTGATGATTCTAGCAACTATCGTGATTGCTTTGATTGCTGGTGGGATTGTCGGAGCTATTCCAGGTGTTTTGAGAGCTTATCTCGGGACTTCAGAGGTTATCGTAACCATCATGATGAACTACATTGTCTTGTATGTAGGGAATGCCTTTATCCATGCCTTCCCTAAAGACTTTATGCAAAGTACAGATTCGACCATTCGTGTTGGGGCTAATGCAACCTATCAGACCCCTTGGTTGGCTGAGTTGACTGGTAATTCGCGGATGAATATTGGTATTTTCTTTGCCATCATTGCTGTTGCAGTTATTTGGTTCATGCTCAAGAAAACAACCCTTGGTTTTGAAATCCGTGCTGTTGGTCTTAATCCACATGCTTCAGAATACGCTGGTATTTCTGCAAAACGAACGATTATCCTATCAATGATTATTTCAGGTGCCTTGGCAGGTCTTGGTGGAGCTGTTGAAGGACTTGGAACCTTCCAGAATGTCTATGTTCAAGGGGCGTCATTGGCTGTTGGATTTAACGGGATGGCGGTTAGTCTGCTTGCGGCCAACTCACCAATTGGTATTCTCTTTGCAGCCTTTCTATTTGGTGTTCTCCAAGTTGGAGCTCCTGGTATGAATGCGGCGCAGGTACCGTCTGAGCTTGTTAGCATTGTAACAGCGTCTATTATCTTCTTTGTCAGTGTTCATTACCTTATCGAACGCTTTGTCAAACCGAAAAAACAAGTTAAAGGAGGTAAGTAAAGATGTCTATTACAACCTTGCTCACCCTCTTGGTGTCTTCTATGCTGATTTATTCAGCACCCCTCATCTTTACAAGTATTGGTGGTGTTTTCTCTGAACGTGGTGGTGTGGTAAACGTCGGTCTTGAAGGAATTATGGTTATGGGTGCCTTTTCTGGAGTTGTCTTTAACCTTGAATTTGCAGAACAATTTGGAGCAGCAACTCCATGGCTATCCTTGCTTGTAGCAGGATTGGTAGGGGGAATCTTTTCTATCATTCACGCAGCTGCGACGGTGCATTTCCGTGCAGACCATGTTGTCAGCGGTACGGTATTGAACTTGATGGCGCCAGCCTTGGCTGTTTTCTTAGTGAAAGTCCTTTATAACAAAGGACAAACCGACAACCTAAGTCAGACTTTTGGACGCTTTGATTTCCCAGTCTTGGCAAATATCCCAGTAATCGGTGATATCTTCTTCAAGTCAACTAGCCTTCTTGGTTACTTGGCGATTGCCTTCTCGTTCCTTGCTTGGTTTATTCTCTTCAAAACTCGCTTTGGTCTTCGTCTCCGCTCTGTTGGTGAACATCCTCAAGCAGCGGACACGTTGGGAATCAATGTCTACAAGATGAGATATTTAGGGGTTATTATTTCAGGTTTCCTAGGTGGAATTGGCGGAGCGATTTATGCTCAATCAATCTCAGTTAACTTCTCAGTGACAACTATTGTTGGACCTGGATTTATCGCCCTTGCTGCTATGATTTTTGGAAAATGGAATCCAATCGGAGCCATGCTTTCTAGTCTTTTCTTTGGACTTTCACAAAGTTTGGCTGTTATCGGTTCTCAATTACCGTTCCTACAAGGTGTGCCTGCGGTTTATCTTCAAATCGCACCTTATGTTTTGACAATTCTTGTCTTGGCAGCCTTCTTTGGAAAAGCAGTTGCACCAAAAGCAGATGGTATCAACTATATCAAATCAAAATAAGTATACAAAAAAACGTCAGTTCTGTTCAAACTGGCGTTTATTTTTTAGAATTTTGATGGGTTAAGTTTAATCCCCAAGGGACCAAATTTTCAGTCTTGTTTTTGATACGAGCGATATTGTCCTTATGACGAATGATAATCAAACTAGCAAGTGCTAGGATAATAGCGATGAAGAGAGGGTCATAGTGACTCAGGATAAAACCAACAAGTGGAAAGAGTAGAACTCCGATAACGGCTGCGATAGATGCTGTGACACTAGATAGTGAAATCATACTACCAAGATAGAGGGTTCCAAAGAAAACAACTGCAAGGTAGAGACAGAAGACAGGCGCAAATCCGAAAACCACTCCAGCACTGGTTGCGACAGCCTTACCACCCTTAAATCCTGCAAAGATAGGGAAGGTATGGCCAATAACAGCCAAAAGTCCAAAGATGAGAGGCGAAACGCCTTGCAGATGAAACATAATTGGAAGAAGCGTTGCTAGAGTTCCTTTGAAAAAGTCAATCACAAAGGTCGTCATACCAGCTTTCTTACCTAAAATGCGGAAAGTATTGGTTGTTCCAGTATTTCCAGAACCGTGTTCACGCAGATTGATTTGAAAGAATACTTGTCCAATCCAGAGACCAGACGGAATCGAACCCAGCAAATAGGCTAGGATTAATAAAACTATTGTAATCATACTCCTATTATATCATGAAATGGAGAAGAAAGGCAGAGAATCTCTTCTGAAATTGTCACAGCGGAGAAAGAAAAATTTTGCAAAATCCTTGGAAAACCTGTAGAATAGTAAAGATGAACGAATAGGAGGTTCCTTGTGTCAAAAAAGGAAATCAATATTAATAATTATAATGATGATGCCATTCAGGTGCTAGAAGGGTTGGATGCGGTCCGAAAACGTCCAGGGATGTATATCGGATCGACCGATGGCGCTGGGCTCCACCACCTAGTCTGGGAAATCGTCGATAATGCTGTCGATGAAGCCTTGTCTGGATTTGGTGACCGTATTGATGTGACCATCAATAAAGATGGCAGTTTAACGGTTCAAGACCATGGACGTGGGATGCCAACTGGTATGCACGCTATGGGAATTCCAACTGTTGAGGTTATCTTTACCATTCTTCACGCCGGAGGGAAATTCGGTCAAGGTGGTTATAAGACATCAGGTGGTCTGCACGGGGTGGGTTCTTCCGTTGTTAATGCCCTTTCTAGTTGGTTAGAAGTTGAAATTATCCGTGACGGGGCAATCTATAAGCAACGTTTTGAAAATGGTGGAAAACCTGTCACGACCTTGAAGAAAATCGGTACTGCACCCAAGACTACAACAGGTACCAAGGTTACCTTCATGCCTGATGCGACTATCTTTTCTACGACAGACTTCAAATACAATACCATTTCAGAACGCCTCAATGAATCAGCCTTTCTTTTGAAAAATGTGACCTTGTCTTTGACTGATAAACGAACAGATGAAGCGATTGAATTCCACTATGAGAATGGGGTGCAGGACTTTGTTTCTTATCTGAACGAAGACAAGGAAACATTGACGCCGGTTCTTTACTTTGAAGGGGAAGACAATGGTTTTCAAGTGGAAGTGGCCCTCCAGTACAATGACGGATTTTCAGATAATATTTTGTCCTTTGTTAATAACGTTCGCACCAAGGACGGTGGAACGCACGAGACAGGACTCAAGTCCGCTATTACCAAGGTTATGAACGACTACGCGCGTAAGACAGGTCTTCTCAAGGAAAAAGATAAAAACCTTGAAGGATCAGACTATCGTGAGGGGCTAGCAGCCGTTCTCTCTATTCTAGTCCCTGAAGAACACCTCCAGTTTGAAGGACAGACCAAGGACAAACTAGGAAGCCCTCTTGCCCGCCCAGTTGTGGATGGAATTGTGGCAGATAAGTTGACCTTCTTCCTTATGGAAAATGGGGAATTGGCTTCTAATCTCATTCGCAAGGCTATCAAGGCCCGTGATGCTCGTGAGGCAGCCCGTAAGGCACGTGATGAGAGCCGAAATGGCAAGAAAAATAAGAAAGATAAGGGATTGCTGTCTGGTAAATTAACCCCAGCCCAGTCCAAGAATCCAGCTAAGAATGAACTCTATCTAGTCGAGGGGGACTCTGCCGGTGGTTCTGCCAAACAAGGTCGTGATCGTAAATTCCAGGCTATCCTACCTCTTCGTGGTAAGGTTATCAATACAGCCAAGGCCAAGATGGCGGATATCCTAAAAAATGAGGAAATCAATACCATGATTTATACCATCGGTGCAGGTGTTGGAGCAGACTTCTCTATTGAAGATACCAACTATGATAAGATCATTATCATGACCGATGCGGACACCGACGGTGCCCACATTCAGACTTTACTCTTGACATTTTTCTACCGCTACATGCGTCCCCTAGTTGAGGCAGGTCATGTCTACATCGCCCTTCCGCCTCTTTACAAGATGTCAAAAGGTAAAGGCAAGAAAGAAGAAGTAGCCTACGCTTGGACGGATGGAGAGCTAGAAGAACTCCGCAAGCAGTTCGGTAAAGGTGCTACACTCCAACGTTATAAAGGTCTTGGTGAGATGAATGCGGACCAGCTCTGGGAAACAACCATGAATCCAGAAACCCGTACCCTCATACGTGTCACCATCGAAGATCTAGCACGCGCCGAACGTCGTGTCAATATCCTCATGGGAGACAAGGTTGAACCACGCCGTAAGTGGATTGAGGACAATGTCAAGTTTACGCTGGAAGAAGCGACAGTGTTTTAAGTTAGTTTAAAGAGGAAATAAGAGTGAGAGTTATTGAATTATTTGCAGGTGCAGGTGGTTTGGCACTTGGAATAGAAAAAGCTGGATTCGAAGCCATTGGTTTGATTGAGTTTGATAAAGCAGCAGCGGCAACATTGAAACACAACAGACCTAGTTGGAATGTCATTCATGATGATATTGCAAATATTTCATCTCTTGATTTGGAGGAATATTTTAATATAAAAAAGGGAGAACTAGAACTGTTGAGCGGAGGTGCTCCCTGTCAAGCTTTTTCTTATGCTGGGAAACGTTTAGGTTTAGAGGATGCTCGAGGTACATTATTCTACCACTATGCAATATTTCTAAATAAACTTCAACCGAAAATGTTTGTTTTTGAAAATGTACGTGGCCTAGTTTCTCATGATCATGGAAAAACATTTCGAACTATTATGGATATTTTTTCGGATGAAGGTTACACGGTTAAATGGAAGGTTTTAAATGCCTGGGATTATGGAGTGGCTCAGAAACGTGAACGTATGATTATGGTTGGGGTTAGAAATGACTTAGCTGATATTATTTCGTTTGATTATCCAGAACCACATGAATATAAGCCAGTATTGAGAGATATATTATTAGATAGTCCGCCTAGTGTTGGTGCACAATATTCTGATTACAAGAGAAAAATTTTTGAATTAGTTCCCCCAGGTGGCTATTGGCGTGATATTCCAGAAGATATTGCAAAAGAGTATATGAAGTCAACTTGGGATATGACTGGGGGCAGGACAGGTATTTTGAGAAGAATGAGTTTAGATGAACCATCTTTAACAGTTTTAACATCTCCTACCCAAAAACAAACAGAACGTTGCCATCCATTGGAGGCTCGTCCTTTTACAGTTCGTGAAAATGCTCGCATTCAAAGTTTTCCAGATGATTGGATATTCCAAGGGAGCATAGGAAATCAATATAAGCAAGTGGGGAATGCTGTTCCAGTTAACTTGGCTTATGAAGTGGGGATAAAGATAAAAGAAAGTTTGGAGCAATTATGACTTGGGATGTAGATTTTATTAGTGAAGAAGATTTTTTAAAACATGTTCAGGATACTATTTCGAAGTATGGTGAAAAATTGAAATCTTTTGATTTGAAACGATTTAATAAGAATATTGTAGATCCTGTAAAATTAATTTTTGATAAGTCGGTTTATCGTAGTTCTTGGGATGAAATTATTAGTAATGAAATTTTTCGCCAAAGAGATAAATCAAATAATAATGATATTGGCTATTTCCATCAAACTATTTTCAGATATATGAAGAATTGTCGTGTCCCAGATAATGGAAAAGAAGGTGGCTGGGATGTTATATATGAGAATCCAGAAGGAATTTCTTTACCTGATGGTTCGCGTGTAAGTAGAATTTATGTTGAAATGAAAAATAAACACAATACTATGAATTCTGCATCATCAGGGAAGACTTTTATCAAGATGCAAAATCAGTTATTGAAGGATGACGATTGTGCCTGTTTCTTGGTCGAAGCAATTTCAAAGCAATCTCAAAATATTAAATGGGAACCTAAAGTTGACGGGGAAAAAGTTGGTCACAAATTTATTCGTAGAGTTAGCCTGGATCAATTTTATTTCATGGTAACGGGTGAAAAAGATGCCTTTTATAAGATGTGTATGAATTTACCATCAGTAGCTGAGAAGGCAGTAGAAAAAATGGGAACAGAGATCGTGCCAAATGATACTGTTTTTGAAGAAATCATTATGAAAGCAGAAGGAAATATTGAAGATGATAGTGAATTGGCAGTTGCAAGAGTGATCTATCTTCTAGGATTTTCAACTTATTTAGGTTTTGATAGAACATGATTTCATAACAAAATGGCGTTAATAAGGGGAAGATATGGTATTGGAAAATAAACTAGGCATTACAAACTCAGCCCAGCTGGCAGATGCAGAAGAAAAACTGACAAAAAAACAAGCCGCCCTGCTTTTTCAGACAGGAGACTTGTTCAAGATGGAAGTTGGGACATTTGCAGGGCTGTCAGCTATTCACCACTATCTTTTTTCAGGTATCTATGATTTCGCTGGAAAAATCCGTGATGTCAATATTGCAAAGGATAACTTTCAATTTGCCCCCCGTATTTTTTTAGAGCAATCCTTACAGTATATTGACAAACTTCCTCATGACAATTTTGATCAAGTGGTTGATAAGTATGCGGATATGAATATTGCCCATCCTTTCCGTGAGGGAAATGGACGCGCCATGCGGATTTGGCTAGATTGTATGCTTCGTGAGAAGCTGGGTAAGGTGGTAGATTGGAACGCCATTGATAAGGATGAATACCTGAATGCCATGAAGCGTAGTGCAGTATCGACTGGAGAACTCAAGTATTTACTCCTCAATAACTTGACGGATGACCTCAGTCAGACCAGTTTCTTTAAGGGAGTAGATGCTTCATACTACTACGAAGGATACAGTCTTTACAAGACAAGGGAATTATAATATAAAAACTATCCAGTAAGAAGAAGTAGACACCTAGTAATCTATAAAATGAGAAGGTACTGACATGAGAGCTGAGACAGAAATGCTAAATCTGATTTTACAAACTGCCAAAACTTTACAAGTTAAAGCTGTCGCCATGTCTGGTTCACGGGCAAATCCAAAGGCCCTAAAAGATGAATTTCAAGACTATGACGTGGTCTATGTCGTGGATGATTTAGATAATCTGACGAGTGACCTTTCTTGGTTGGAGCATTTTGGCAAACGCCTGATTGAACAGCATGTCCTACTTGACCAGCGACATCTTTATCTCATGCTCTTTGAGGATGGTAACCGCATTGATTTAACCCTATGTCCTAAAGAACACATGAAAGAATGGGTAGATAGCGAGTCGAAATTCATAGTTTTGGAAGATGAGAAGGACTTATTTGAGTCCTATTCTCCCAGTCCAAAGCGTCACTGGATAACCCCAGCTACTGAAACGGATTTTAAAAATTCCTGTAATGAATTTTGGTGGGTGTCAGCCTACGTTGTCAAAGGGATTTGTCGCAAGCAGGTATTCTATGCTACTGACCATCTCTATGGTATTTGCCAACAAGAACTCTTGAAAATCTTGGCTTGGCAGGTCGCAAGTGATAAGGGAACAGTAGACGTCGGCAAGAATTATAAGTATCTTTTTAACTATTTACCCACTGATAAAGAAAAGGAATTCTCAGATTTGCTTGATTTTTCAAGTATAGATAAAATTACTCAGTCTTTATTGGCTACGATGCAACTTTTCCACCAAGAAGCTCAATTTCTTGCTCAAAAAATGGGATTTGACTACGATAAAGAAGTGGCTGAGAAGATGATTGAGTATGCTAAGGAAAGAGTGAAGAAGTTTGGGAATAACTGGAAAAATGAAAAAGCGAGAGGAGAAGACTCATGATTGAAAAAGTGGAACGCCTCATTACAGAGATTAATCGTATTCATCGAGAATATTCTAAAGATTATTTTGAAACGGGTAAGGTGGAAAAAATCAATCTCAAGCATACCTTTTCAAAAGTTCCGACTAAAGCGATTTTGGCCTACCGTCTGAATTTACATGAGTCAATTAATGATTATCTGATGAAAGCGGATGTCCAAGATATTGCCTATGTTTATCGTGTCAAAACTTCTGAGTCTATTTTAGATAAAATTACACGTTTTTCAGAGCGTCAAGAGGGCTATCCTGTGAATTCAATTCTTAATGATATTTTTGGTGCTCGTATGATTTTAAGTTCCAAAGAGATAGCTCAAGTTATGGAGAAACTAGATGATTGGCAAGAGCTGTACGGACTAAAAAACTGGTATTTACGTGATAAAGATGGCTATGTCGGTATTCATATCTATTTTAAAAATAAAAGTAATTTTTACTACCCATGGGAACTCCAACTTTGGGATAAGAAAGATGTAGATAGCAATATCGCCAGTCATATCAAGTATAAACGAGGATTTGTGGAGTAGACTTTCAAGTGGAAATGGCGATACAGGAATTGGATGAAACTCACTTACTCTATATTTTTTCTTTTTCCATAAAAAATACACTACATTCTTCGAAAGAAATTGAACATGCCCTAAATGCTATGTGAAATTCCTTGTTAACTGAAGCAACATATTAAATTACAGAAAGGATAGTTTGGTTACTTACGGTAACTGAACATTGGACTAATCCTTTTATCATTACACATACTCTATATTCTTTGAAAGGAGTTGAACACGCCCTAAATGATGCGTGAAAAAGATAAATTCTCTGGTGAGCTTGCTTACTTCAAGAATTTTCTATTTTCACTTGGTATTTTACGGGCTCTGTATCCTATATGTCTAACATTCAAAACATGTCCCTAGAGGACATCATGGGAGAGCGCTTTGGTCGCTACTCCAAGTACATTATTCAAGACCGGGCTTTGCCAGATATTCGTGATGGCTTGAAGCCGGTTCAGCGTCGTATTCTTTATTCGATGAATAAAGATGGAAATACTTTTGACAAGAGCTATCGTAAGTCGGCCAAGTCTGTCGGGAATATCATGGGGAATTTCCACCCACACGGTGACAGTTCCATCTATGATGCCATGGTTCGTATGTCACAGGACTGGAAAAATCGTGAGATTTTGGTCGAAATGCACGGTAACAACGGTTCTATGGACGGAGATCCGCCTGCGGCTATGCGTTATACTGAGGCGCGTTTGTCTGAAATTGCTGGCTACCTTCTTCAAGATATCGATAAAAAGACTGTTCCTTTTGCTTGGAACTTTGACGATACCGAGAAAGAGCCGACAGTCTTGCCAGCAGCCTTTCCAAACCTCTTGGTCAATGGTTCGACTGGGATTTCGGCTGGTTATGCCACAGACATTCCTCCCCATAATTTAGCTGAGGTCATAGATGCTGCAGTTTACATGATTGACCACCCAACTGCAAAGATTGATAAACTCATGGAATTCTTGCCTGGACCAGACTTCCCTACAGGGGCTATTATTCAGGGTCGTGATGAAATCAAGAAAGCTTATGAGACTGGGAAAGGGCGCGTGGTTGTTCGTTCCAAGACTGAAATTGAAAAGCTAAAAGGTGGTAAGGAACAAATCGTTATTACTGAGATTCCTTATGAAATCAACAAGGCCAATCTAGTCAAGAAAATCGATGATGTTCGTGTCAATAACAAGGTGGCAGGCATTGCTGAGGTTCGTGATGAGTCTGACCGTGATGGTCTTCGTATTGCGATTGAGCTCAAAAAAGACGCTAATACGGAGCTCGTTCTCAACTATCTCTTCAAATACACAGACCTGCAAATCAACTACAACTTTAATATGGTGGCGATTGACAATTTCACGCCTCGTCAGGTTGGGATAGTTCCAATCTTGTCTAGCTACATCGCCCACCGTCGTGAAGTGATTTTGGCTCGTTCCCGCTTTGACAAGGAGAAGGCTGAGAAGCGTCTCCATATTGTCGAAGGTTTGATTCGTGTGATTTCGATTTTGGACGAAGTCATTGCTCTTATCCGCGCTTCTGAGAATAAGGCTGACTCCAAGGAAAACCTCAAAGTTAGCTATGATTTTACGGAAGAACAGGCTGAGGCTATCGTAACCTTGCAACTGTACCGTTTGACCAATACAGACGTAGTTGTCTTGCAGGAAGAAGAAGCAGAACTTCGTGAAAAGATTGCTATGCTTGCGGCGATTATCGGTGATGAACGGACCATGTACAATCTCATGAAGAAAGAACTTCGTGAGGTCAAGAAGAAATTTGCGACTCCACGTTTGAGTACTTTAGAAGACACTGCGAAAGCAATCGAGATTGATACAGCTAGTCTGATCGCCGAGGAAGATACCTACGTCAGCGTAACCAAGGCAGGTTACATCAAGCGTACCAGCCCGCGTTCCTTTGCGGCTTCAACGCTAGAGGAAATTGGCAAACGTGATGACGACCGTTTGATTTTTGTTCAATCTGCCAAGACAACCCAGCATCTCTTGATGTTCACGACTCTTGGAAATGTCATCTACAGACCAATCCATGAATTAGCAGATATTCGCTGGAAGGACATCGGAGAGCATTTGAGCCAAACTATTACCAATTTTGAAACGAATGAAGAAATCCTTTATGTGGAAGTTGTGGATCAGTTTGATGATGCGACAACTTATTTTGCAGCTACTCGTCTTGGTCAAATCAAACGGGTAGAACGAAAAGAATTCACTCCATGGCGGACCTATAAAACTAAGTCTGTCAAGTATGCTAAGCTCAAAGACGAGACAGACCAGATTGTAGCAGTGGCTCCAATTAAATTGGATGATGTTGTCTTGATTAGCCAAAACGGTTATGCCCTTCGTTTCAATATTGAAGAGGTTCCGGTTGTCGGTGCCAAGGCTGCAGGGGTCAAGGCTATGAACTTGAAAGAAGATGATGTTCTCCAGTCTGCCTTTATTTGCAATACCTCATCCTTCTACCTCTTGACCCAACGTGGAAGTTTGAAACGTGTTTCTATTGACGAAATTCCGGCAACCAGCCGTGCCAAACGAGGACTACAAGTCTTGCGTGAGTTGAAAAACAAACCGCACCGTGTCTTCTTGGCTGGTGCAGTTGCAGAACAAGGCTTCGTTGGTGACCTCTTCAGTACAGAAGTGGACGGGAACGATCAAATTCTGCTTGTCCAATCCAATAAAGGAACAATCTATGAAAGCCGATTGCAAGACTTGAACTTGTCAGAACGCACTAGCAATGGAAGCTTCATTTCTGACACGATTTCAGATGAAGAAGTTTTTGACGCTTATCTTAAAGAAGTATTTACAGAAGCTAAATAAGTGAAATGAAGAGTCAGTTCTAAGAGCTGGTTCTTTTTATTGAAGAAATTTTCTGAAAATTACAAAATATACTTGCTATTTTAGAAAAATAGTGTAGAATATAAGAAATAGGTTTTTAGAATAAGGAGTGGAATATGACAGTAACGATTGATTGGGAAAACCTTGGTTTCTCCTATATGAAATTACCTTATCGCTATATTGCTCATTTTAAAAATGGACAATGGAATCAAGGAGAACTTACAGAAGATGCAACCTTGCATATTTCAGAGTCTTCTCCAAGTCTTCACTATGGTCAACAAGCCTTTGAAGGTTTGAAAGCTTATCGTACTAAGGATGGCAGTGTTCAACTGTTCCGTCCTGATGAAAATGCCAAACGCCTGCAACGGACATGTGACCGTCTCTTGATGCCACAAGTTCCGACAGAAATGTTTGTAGAAGCTTGTAAAGCAGTTGTCCGTGCCAATGAAGAATACGTACCACCATACGGAACAGGTGGAACCCTCTATCTTCGCCCTCTTTTGATTGGTGTCGGAGATATTATCGGGGTAAAACCAGCAGAGGAGTATATTTTTACTATCTTTGCTATGCCAGTTGGAAATTACTTTAAGGGTGGTTTGGTCCCAACCAACTTCTTGATTCAGGATGAATATGACCGTGCTGCTCCAAATGGTACAGGTGCGGCTAAGGTTGGTGGAAACTATGCTGCCAGTCTCTTGCCAGGGAAATTGGCCAAGTCACGTCATTTCTCAGATGTTATCTACCTAGATCCATCAACACATACAAAGATTGAAGAAGTCGGATCAGCTAACTTCTTTGGAATTACAGCTGATAATGAATTTGTAACACCATTGAGTCCATCTATCTTGCCATCTATTACCAAGTATTCTTTGCTTTATTTGGCAGAACACCGCTTGGGTTTAACTCCTATTGAGGGTGATGTTCCAATTGATAACCTTGACCGTTTTGTAGAGGCAGGTGCCTGTGGTACAGCAGCGGTTATTTCTCCAATTGGAGGCATTCAACACGGTAATGATTTCCATGTATTCTATAGCGAAACAGAAGTAGGTCCTGTGACTCGTAAACTCTATGATGAATTGACAGGTATTCAGTTTGGTGATATTCCAGCGCCAGAAGGTTGGATTGTAAAAGTAGATTAAAAATATATTAAAGGAGATTTTTATGAAATCGAAAAAGTGGATTTTAACAACAGGACTTATCCTAAGCACAACATCTTTTAGCAGCCTGTGGAAAAGCTGATAAAGAAGCAGATGCTCCGACAACATTTTCTTATGTCTATGCAGTGGATCCAGCATCCTTGGACTACAGCATAGCAACGCGTACATCCACAACAGATATTATCGGAAATGTCGTTGATGGTTTGATGGAAAATGATAAATATGGTAATGTTATTCCTTCTTTGGCTGAGGATTGGTCTGTCTCAAAAGATGGATTGACTTATACCTATAAACTTCGTAAAGGAGTGAAATGGTACACATCAGAAGGCGAAGAATACGCAGAAGTAACAGCCCATGACTTTGTGACAGGACTAAAACACGTTGCTGATGGTAAGTCAGACGGTGTCTCTCTCATCCAAAATTCAATCAAAGGCTTGGACGCCTATATGACTGGTGAAACCAATGATTTCTCTGCAGTTGGTGTTAAAGCTTTGGATGACTACACAGTTGAGTATACATTGAATGCGCCAGAAAGTTTCTGGAATTCAAAAGTTACAACAGCGACGATGTTGCCTGTAAATGAAGAGTTTTTAAAGGCATCTGGAAAGAATTACGGAGAGGTTAGCCCAGCAGGGATTCTCTACAATGGACCTTATTTCTTAAAAACATTGACTTCTAAATCGTTGATTGAATATGAAAAAAATCCAAATTACTGGGATAAAGAAAATGTTAAAATTGAGAAGATTAAATTGACCTACTACGATGGTTCAGATCAGGAGTCTTTGATCCGTAGCTTCTCCTCTGGTGCTTATACGACAGCCCGTCTCTTCCCAAGCAGCTCAAACTTTGCTTCGACTTTGAAAGAATACGGAGATAAAATCACTTATAGCCCACAGGACTCAAGTAGTTATTACTTTACTTTTAACGTAAATCGTCAGTCATACAATAAAACTGCGAAAACAAGCGAAGAGCAAAAGACTTCTACAAAAGAAGCTATGCTTAATAAGGACTTCCGTCAGGCTATCAACTTTGCCTTCAACCGTCATTCGTATGCTGCCCAGCTAAACGGTGAAGATGGTGCGGACAAGATTATTCGTAACAGCCTCGTTCCTGACAACTTTGTACAAGCAGGGGGTAAGAACTTTGGTCAAATCGCTCAAGCAGAGTTGGTGAACTACGGTGACCAATGGAAAGGTGTTGAGCTAGTTGACGGTAAGGACTCTATTTACAACCCTGACAAGGCTAAAGCTACGTTCGAAAAAGCTAAGAAAGACTTGGAATCTAAAGGGGTCACTTTCCCAATTCACTTGGATGTCCCAGTTGAACAAACAGATACCATCGCCGTTCAACAAAGCAACTCTTTCAAACAGTCAATCGAATCAACTCTTGGTGCTGAAAATGTTGTTATCGACGTTCTTCAAATGACAGATAATGAAAAGGAAACAATCACTTCACAAGCGCGTGTTCCTTCTCAAAAAGACTATGATTTGAACAGTACAGGATGGGCTCCAAGCTATCAAGATCCAGCGTCTTACTTGAATATTATGGATCCAAAATCTGGTTCTGCCATGAAACACCTTGGTATTACTAAAGGAAAAGATAAGGATGTTGTAGCGAAACTTGGTTTGGATCAATATAAGAAATTGTTAGAAGATGCTGTTTCTGAGACCACTGACCTAGAGAAGAGATATGAAAAATATGCAAAAGCTCAAGCTTGGTTGACAGATAGTTCATTATTGATGCCAACAGCCTCATCTGGTGGTTCTCCAGTTGTAAGTAATGTCGTGCCATTCTCAAAACCATACTCACAAGTTGGTATTAAGGGGGATCCATATATCTTTAAAGGAATGAGATTGCAAAAAGATATTGTTACAACAAAAGAATATGACGAAGCTCTTGAAAAATGGCAAAAAGAAAAATTGGAATCCAATAGCAAATACCAAAAAGAACTAGAAAAACACATTAAATAAGGAATGGTATTGATCTTGATAAAATTTTAAAAATACTGTCATTTTGGATATAAAGGAGTTTGATATGGAGTGGATTAGATTAATAGGAATAGCAATCATTGTTGTGGGTTTTATTTTAAAATTTGATACAATTGCAACAGTAGTCTTAGCTGGTTTGGTTACAGCTTTAGTTTCAGGTGTTTCTCTCGTTGAATTTTTGGAGATTTTGGGAAAAGAATTTAGCAATCAGCGAGTGCTCACGATTTTTATGGTTACCTTACCTCTTGTGGGACTGTCAGAAACCTTTGGACTCAAGCAACGATCAATTGATTTGATTCGAAAGATTAAAGGTCTGACAGTTGGAAACTTCTATACAGTTTATTTCTTTATTCGAGAGTTAGCTGGTTTCTTTTCAATTCGTCTAGGAGGACACCCTCAGTTTGTCAGACCTTTGGTTCAACCTATGGGAGAAGCAGCAGCAGAGTCTCAATTAGGTAGAAAGTTAACAGAGGTTGAAGATGAGACAATAAAAGCGCGTGCGGCTGCAAATGAAAATTTTGGAAATTTCTTTGCTCAAAATACGTTTGTAGGTGCTGGGGGAGTCCTCTTGATAGGGGGAACATTAGATCAGTTAGGCTATGAAAGCAATTATGCAGGGATTGCTTCTGCATCTATTATTGTTGCTGTTATAACACTTATTGTAGTGGGGATTTACAATTATTTATTTGATAAAAAATTGACATCAGAAAAGACTAGGGGAGGAGAACAAAAATGACAGAGTTGGCAAAGCAACTATTAGAGTTGACCTATATTGTGATTGGTTGTCAATTTCTCCATACAGCCTATTGTAGTTATAAAGATAAAACAAATCCAGTCCGATTTGGAACATCTGCATTTTGGACTCTATTGGCTATTACGTTTATAGGTGGTTCCTATATGCCAAATATGAGTATTGGTATTATTGTAATCCTATTATCGCTGTTAACATTGTTTAAGCAAGTCCGTATCGGAACCTTGCCATCCTTGGATGAAATGAAAGCCAATATTGAATCTAATAGATTGAAAAATAAAATTTTTATTCCAGTTATGCTGATGGCAATACTTGCGTTGGTCTTAGCGCAAATGATTCCAGAATTTAGCAAGATTTCGATTAGCCTTGCCGCCTTGTTTGCTACAATTTCTGTTCTTGTGATTACCAATAGTCACCCTAAGAGTCTGTTATCAGAAAATAATCGAATGACTCAGCAAGTTTCAACAAGTGGGATTGTTCCCCAATTATTAGGGGCTTTGGGGGCTATTTTTACTGTAGCAGGTGTTGGTGATGTTATCTCTCATCTGATTAGCGGTATTGTTCCTTCAGATAGTCGCTTTATAGGAGTTTTGGCCTATGTTCTTGGAATGGTTCTATTCACAATGATTATGGGAAATGCTTTTGCAGCATTCACCGTTATTACAGCAGGTGTTGGAGTTCCCTTTGTATTTGCTCTAGGAGCTAATCCAATTGTGGCTGGTGCTCTTGCCATGACAGCAGGTTATTGTGGGACCTTATTGACCCCAATGGCTGCTAATTTTAACGCTCTACCAGCAGCATTGATGGATATGAAAGATCAGAATGGCGTTATAAAGTCTCAAGCAGGTGTTGCTCTAGTAATGATTGTTATTCACATATTCTTAATGTACTTTCTCGCATTTTAGTAAAGGAAAATAAAATGAAAATATTGGTTACAGGTTTTAATCCTTTTGGAGGTGAAAAGATTAATCCAGCTTTGGAGGCTGTAAAATTATTACCATCTGAGATTAATGGGGCCGAAGTTCGCTGGGTAGAAATTCCAACGGTTTTTTATAAGTCGTCAGAAGTTTTAGAGGCAGAAATATTACGATATCAACCAGATGCTGTACTTTGTATTGGACAAGCAGGCGGCAGGACCGGCTTAACACCTGAACGAGTGGCTATTAATCAAGATGATGCTCGCATACCTGATAACGAAGGCAATCAACCAATTGATACACCGATTCGTATTGATGGAGCATCGGCCTATTTTAGTAGTTTACCTATCAAAGCGATGGTACAAGATATTAAAAAACAGGGACTTCCAGCAGTTGTGTCCAATAGTGCAGGAACCTTTGTTTGCAATCATTTGATGTACCAAGCTCTTTATTTAGTGGATAAAAAATTCCCTAATATGAGAGCAGGTTTCATGCATATTCCATATATGATGGAACAAGTAGTAAATAAGCCGAATACTGCAGGAATGAGTCTATGCGATATTGTAAGAGGCATAGAGCTAGCTATTGAAGCTATTGTAGACTACAAAGATAAGGATTTGCAGTTAGTAGGTGGTGAGACTCACTGATAACCTAAAAAGGATAGTCAATTATGCTTGTTTACTAACTATTAGCTATGCTAAACCGATTGAGGTTGTTTACATAAAACTCTATATCAGACAAGCCTGATATAGAGTTTTTTCTTGCTAGTTTTAGGATTTTCTTGTACAATAGAAAAAGTGAAGAGAGGTATGAAATGAGTAAGAAAGATAAAAAAATCGAAATTCAAGTAGCAGATGCCAAAGTTAATGTAGGAAAAGACAGTTTTGAAGGCTATACCTTGATCATTGGTAAAAAAATTATCGGAGAAATTGCCGAATTAGATGGACAATTTGCCATCATAAAGAATGGGAATGTCGATAGTTTTTATAAAAAATTGGAAAAAGCTGTGGAAATTTTGATTGAAAATTATAATTTAGCAAAATAAGTCTTGTTTTTTTGAAATTTTCATGATATAATAGTCCATGTTGATTGTAGGAGAGATAGCGAAGAGGCTAAACGCGGCGGACTGTAAATCCGCTCCTTCGGGTTCGGGGGTTCGAATCCCTCTCTCTCCATTTTATCAATGGGGTATAGCCAAGCGGTAAGGCAAGGGACTTTGACTCCCTCATGCGTTGGTTCGAATCCAGCTACCCCAGTTCTTAGGTAATAATCAAGATAAAAAGCAAAATATCTTAGGGTATTTTATTTTTATAATTGAAAGACGTGAATGATATGAACATGTCCTTGCGGGTGCTTAGGAAAAAAATTATAAGTATGTCAAGTTTAAGAAAAAACTTGATTGTTGGAGGATTTTTTAGATGAACGAATTTGAAGATTTGCTAAATAGCGTTAGCCAAGTTGAGACTGGTGATGTTGTTAGTGCTGAAGTATTGACAGTTGATGCGACTCAAGCTAACGTTGCAATCTCTGGAACTGGTGTTGAAGGTGTCTTGACTCTTCGCGAATTGACAAACGATCGCGATGCAGATATCAATGACTTTGTTAAAGTAGGAGAAGTATTGGATGTTCTTGTACTTCGTCAAGTAGTTGGTAAAGATACTGATACAGTTACATACCTTGTATCTAAAAAACGCCTTGAAGCTCGCAAAGCATGGGACAAACTTGTTGGTCGCGAAGAAGAAGTTGTTACTGTTAAAGGAACTCGTGCCGTTAAAGGTGGACTTTCAGTAGAATTTGAAGGTGTTCGTGGATTTATCCCAGCTTCAATGTTGGATACTCGTTTCGTACGTAACACTGAGCGTTTTGTAGGTCAAGAATTTGACGCTAAAATCAAAGAAGTTGATGCTAAAGAAAACCGCTTCATCCTTTCACGTCGTGAAGTTGTTGAAGCAGCTACAGCAGCAGCTCGCGCTGAAGTATTTGGTAAATTTGCTGTTGGTGATGTTGTAACTGGTAAAGTTGCTCGTATCACAAGTTTCGGTGCTTTCATCGACCTTGGTGGTGTTGACGGATTGGTTCACTTGACTGAATTGTCACATGAACGTAACGTTTCACCAAAATCAGTTGTAACTGTTGGTGAAGAAATTGAAGTGAAAATCCTTGATCTTAACGAAGAAGAAGGACGTGTATCACTTTCACTTAAAGCAACAGTACCAGGACCATGGGATGGTGTTGAGCAAAAATTGGCTAAAGGTGATGTAGTAGAAGGAACAGTTAAACGTTTGACTGACTTCGGTGCATTTGTTGAAGTATTGCCAGGTATCGATGGACTTGTTCACGTATCACAAATTTCACACAAACGTATTGAAAATCCAAAAGAAGCTCTTAAAGTTGGTCAAGAAGTTCAAGTTAAAGTTCTTGAAGTTAACGCAGATGCAGAGCGTGTATCACTTTCTATTAAAGCTCTTGAAGAACGTCCAGCTCAAGAAGAAGGACAAAAAGAAGAAAAACGTGCTGCTCGTCCACGTCGTCCAAGACGTCAAGAGAAGCGTGATTTCGAACTTCCAGAAACACAAACAGGATTTTCAATGGCTGATTTGTTTGGTGATATCGAACTTTAATCAAATTGAAAATTCACAAAATCCTTTGTTTACTAAACAAGGGATTTTTCTTTTGTCTCTGCTCCTTTTTTGATATAATAGTTCTATGTTAAAATCAGAAAAACAATCACGTTATCAAATGTTAAATGAAGAATTGTCCTTCCTATTGGAAGGCGAGACCAATGTTTTGGCTAATCTTTCCAACGCCAGTGCTCTCATAAAATCACGTTTTCCGAATACCGTATTTGCAGGTTTTTATTTGTTCGATGGAAAGGAATTGGTTTTAGGTCCCTTCCAAGGAGGTGTTTCCTGTATCCGTATTGCACTAGGCAAGGGCGTATGTGGTGAAGCTGCTGAGTTTCAGGAAACAGTCCTGGTTGGTGATGTAAGTACCTATCCCAACTATATTTCTTGTGACAGTCTAGCTAAAAGTGAAATTGTGGTGCCGATGATAAAGAATGGCCAACTACTTGGAGTTCTGGATTTGGATTCTTCAGAGATTGAGGATTACGATGCTATGGATCGAGATTATTTGGAACAATTTGTTGCTATTTTGCTTGAAAAGACGGAATGGGACTTTACAATGTTTGGGGAAAAATCTTAATGTATCAAGCACTTTATCGAAAATATAGAAGTCAAAACTTCTCCCAGTTGGTTGGTCAAGAAGTTGTGGCTAAGACTCTTAAACAAGCAGTGGAACAAGAAAAAATAAGTCATGCTTATCTTTTTTCTGGTCCACGTGGAACGGGAAAAACCAGTGTAGCTAAGATTTTTGCTAAGGCTATGAACTGTCCCAATCAAGTGGGTGGTGAACCTTGTAATAACTGCTATATTTGTCAGGCAGTGACGGACGGTAGTTTAGAAGATGTCATTGAAATGGATGCGGCCTCTAATAATGGGGTGGATGAAATTCGTGAAATTCGTGATAAATCTACCTACGCCCCTAGTCTTGCTCGTTATAAGGTTTATATCATAGATGAGGTTCACATGCTGTCTACAGGGGCTTTTAATGCCCTCCTAAAGACGCTGGAAGAGCCAACACAGAATGTAGTCTTTATTTTGGCCACTACTGAATTGCACAAGATTCCTGCTACTATTTTATCCCGTGTGCAACGTTTTGAGTTTAAATCAATTAAGACACAGGATATTAAGGAACATATCCACTATATCTTAGAAAAAGAAAATATCAGTTCTGAACCAGAGGCTGTGGAAATCATTGCCAGACGAGCGGAAGGTGGAATGCGGGACGCCTTGTCTATTTTGGATCAAGCCCTGAGTTTGACACAGGGAAATGAATTGACGACTGCCATCTCTGAAGAAATTACTGGCACCATTAGCCTATCAGCCTTGGATGATTATGTGGCTGCCTTGTCTCAACAGGATGTTCCCAAAGCTTTGTCTTGCTTGAATCTTCTTTTTGATAATGGTAAGAGCATGACCCGTTTTGTGACCGACCTTTTGCACTATTTAAGAGACTTGTTAATTGTTCAAACAGGGGGAGAAAATACTCATCATAGTCCAGTCTTTGTAGAAAATTTGGCACTTCCTCAGGAAAATCTGTTTGAAATGATTCGCTTAGCGACAGTGAGTTTAGCAGATATTAAGTCTAGTTTGCAGCCCAAGATTTATGCTGAGATGATGACCATCCGTTTAGCAGAGATTAAGCCTGAACTAGCTCTTTCTGGGGCAGTTGAACATGAAATTGCTACGCTGAGACAGGAAGTGACACGTCTCAAACAAGAACTCGCAAATGTGGGAACTGTATCCAAGCCAACAAGTCCAGCTCCTAGTCGTCCAGCTACGGGCAAAACAGTCTATCGTGTAGATCGCAATAAAGTGCAATCTATCTTACAAGAGGCTGTCGAAAATCCTGATTTGGCACGTCAAAACCTGATTCGCTTGCAGAATGCCTGGGGAGAGGTAATTGAAAGTCTAGGTGGGCCGGATAAGGCTTTGCTGGTTGGTTCTCAACCGGTTGCGGCCAATGAACACCATGCAATTCTTGCTTTTGAGTCTAACTTTAATGCTGGTCAAACCATGAAACGGGACAATCTCAACACTATGTTTGGCAACATCCTCAGTCAGGCAGCAGGTTTTTCACCTGAGATTTTAGCTATTTCCATGGAGGAATGGAAAGAAGTTCGCGCAGCCTTTTCAGCCAAAGCCAAATCTTCTCAAACTGAAAAAGAAGCAGAAGAAAGTCTGATTCCAGAAGGATTTGAATTTTTGGCTGATAAAGTGAAGGTAGAGGAAGACTAAAGAAAGATTTCATGATACAATAAATTTATGAATAAACAACAATTTATTATTATGGCGCTGTTTACAGCTGCTGAGACCTATTTTTTCAATGAAGCCTGGATGACTGGCCGCTATATTATGGCAGCCTTTTGGGCAATTTTACTCTTCAGAAATTTTCGTGTCAGTTATGTGATGGGCAAAATCGTTGATGTCATCGATCAGCATTTTAATAGGAAAGACTAGCCCTCAGCTTCCAGACAAAATCAAAGCCTTTTAGGCTTTTTTTTGTTATACTATAAAAGTATATTTATTGACCTTTTATACTCTTCGAAAATCTCTTCAAACCACGTCAGCTTTATCTGCAACCTCAAAGCGGTACTTTGAGCAACCTGCGGCTAGCTTCCTAGTTTGCTCTTTGATTTTCATTGAGTATTACCGTATTTTCTAGAGACAACTAGTATGTTT
Organism: Streptococcus sp. 2741; assembly: GCF_013276315.1. NCBI lineage: Bacteria > Bacillati > Bacillota > Bacilli > Lactobacillales > Streptococcaceae > Streptococcus > Streptococcus sp. 2741. The sequence goes on from NZ_VMKU01000018.1 coordinate 45,563, forward strand.
CTAGTAAGCACTGTAAAGGTCTTGAAAAAGAAAGGAACTATCATGTCAGTATTAGAAATCAAAGATCTTCACGTTGAGATTGAAGGAAAAGAAATTTTAAAAGGGGTGAACCTGACCCTGAAAACAGGAGAAATTGCCGCTATCATGGGACCAAATGGTACAGGTAAATCGACTCTTTCTGCCGCTATCATGGGAAATCCAAACTATGAAGTAACCAAAGGTGAAGTTTTGTTTGATGGCGTAAACATCCTTGAGTTGGAAGTGGATGAGCGTGCGCGTATGGGACTTTTCCTTGCTATGCAATACCCATCTGAAATTCCTGGAATTACCAATGCTGAGTTTCTTCGTGCCGCTATGAATGCTGGTAAAGAAGATGATGAAAAGATTTCAGTTCGTGAGTTTATCACTAAGTTGGACGAGAAAATGGAATTGCTCAACATGAAAGAAGAAATGGCTGAACGTTATCTCAATGAAGGTTTCTCTGGTGGTGAGAAAAAACGAAATGAAATTCTTCAACTTTTGATGTTGGAACCAACTTTTGCCCTTTTGGATGAGATTGACTCTGGTCTTGATATTGACGCTCTTAAAGTCGTATCAAAAGGTGTCAATGCTATGCGTGGTGAAGGCTTTGGTGCTATGATTATCACTCACTACCAACGTCTTTTGAACTACATCACACCAGACGTGGTACACGTCATGATGGAAGGTCGTGTTGTCCTTTCTGGTGGTCCAGAATTGGCTGCGCGTTTGGAGCGTGAAGGATACGCAAAACTAGCTGAAGAACTTGGCTACGACTACAAGGAAGAATTGTAATTCCCTCGTATCTTTTAGGAGAAGTAAATGACTAAAGAAAATATTAAACTTTTTTCAGAAATGCACGCTGAACCAAGCTGGTTGGCTGACCTCCGTCAAAAAGCTTTTGACAAGATTGAGACTTTGGAATTACCAGTTATTGAGCGTGTCAAATTCCACCGTTGGAATCTGGGTGATGGAACGATTACAGAAAGCGAGCCATCAGTAAATGTTCCAGATTTCACAACTTTAGATAACCACTTGAAGTTGGTGCAAGTAGGAACGCAAACTGTTTTTGAGCAAATTCCAGTTGAGTTGGCTCAACAGGGTGTCGTCTTTACAGACTTCCATTCAGCTTTAGAAGAAATTCCAGAGCTTGTTGAGGAATTATTCATGTCATCTGTCAAGTATGACGATGATAAGTTGGCAGCCTACCATACAGCTTATTTCAATAGTGGTGCTGTCCTCTATATTCCTGATAATGTTGAGATTAAAGAACCAATCGAAGGTATTTTCTACCAAGACAGCGATAGCGATGTACCGTTTAACAAGCATATTATGATTATCGCTGGTAAAAATTCTAAGATTAGTTATCTGGAGCGTTTAGAGTCACGTGGTGAAGGAAGTACAAAAGCAACTGCAAACATCACTGTCGAAGTGATTGCACGTTCTGGTGCTCAAGTGAAGTTTGCTGCGATTGACCGTCTAGGTGAAAACGTCACTGCTTACATTAGCCGTCGTGGTAAATTAGGCAACGATGCAAGCATTGACTGGGCAATCGGTGTCATGAACGAAGGGAATGTTGTTGCTGACTTTGATAGCGACTTGATTGGAAATGGTAGCCATGCAGATCTCAAGGTTGTAGCTCTTTCAAGTGGCCGTCAGGTACAAGGGATTGATACTCGTGTAACCAACTATGGTTGCAACTCAATTGGAAATATCCTTCAACATGGGGTTATTCTTGAAAAAGCAACTTTGACTTTCAATGGTATCGGTCACATCATCAAGGGTGCTAAGGGAGCAGATGCGCAACAAGAAAGTCGTGTTCTCATGCTTTCAGACCAAGCGCGTTCAGATGCTAACCCAATTCTTTTGATTGACGAAAATGATGTTACTGCAGGACACGCGGCTTCTATCGGTCAGGTGGATCCAGAAGATATGTACTACCTCATGAGCCGTGGCTTGGATAAGGCAACTGCAGAACGTTTGGTTGTCCGTGGTTTCCTTGGCTCCGTTATCGTTGAGATTCCAGTCAAGGAAGTTCGTGATGAAATGATTGCGACTATCGAAGAAAAATTGTCAAAACGCTAAGGGGTAGCCTATGTTAGATGTAGAAGCGATTCGCAAGGATTTTCCAATTTTAGACCAGATTGTCAACGATGAGCCATTGGTCTATTTAGACAATGCTGCAACGACACAAAAACCACTAGCTGTTCTTGAAACGATTAACCGCTACTATGAGAAGGACAATGCCAATGTTCACCGTGGTGTTCATACCTTGGCAGAAAGGGCGACAGCTTCTTATGAGGCGGCTCGTGAAACCATTCGTAAGTTTATCAATGCAGACTCTACAAAGGAAGTTCTCTTTACCAGAGGAACGACAACCAGTCTTAACTGGGTAGCTCGCTTTGCTGAGGAGATTCTGACTGAGGGAGATCAAGTTTTGATTTCTGTCATGGAACACCATTCCAATATCATTCCATGGCAGGAAGCCTGCCGTAAGACTGGGGCAGAGCTTGTCTATGTTTATCTCAGGGACGGTGCCTTGGATATGGATGACTTGCGAGTTAAATTGACTGATAAGGTGAAATTTGTCTCCCTAGCTCATGCCTCAAATGTTCTTGGAGTGGTTAATCCTATCAAGGAAATCACTCAAATAGCCCACCAAGTTGGAGCCATCATGGTGGTGGATGGTGCTCAATCTACGCCTCATATGAAGATTGATGTTCAGGACTTGGATGTGGACTTCTTTGCCTTTTCAGGTCACAAGATGGCTGGTCCGACTGGGATAGGTGTCCTTTACGGCAAAGAAAAGTATCTGGAGCAAATGTCTCCAATAGAATTTGGCGGCGAGATGATTGATTTCGTCTACGAACAATCGGCTAGTTGGAAGGAATTGCCTTGGAAATTCGAGGCTGGAACTCCTAACATGGCAGGTGCTATCGGACTGGCAGCAGCAGTGGATTATCTGGAAAAGATTGGTATGGATGCCATCGAAGCCCATGAACAGGAACTGATTGCATATGTCTATCCAAAATTACAGGCGATTGAAGGACTGACCATTTATGGTTCACAGGACTTGGCTCAACGTTCAGGTGTCATTGCTTTTAACCTAGGCGACCTTCATCCTCACGACCTTGCAACGGCTTTGGATTATGAAGGTGTGGCAGTTCGTGCGGGTCACCACTGTGCGCAACCCTTGCTCCAGTATTTGGATGTTCCAGCAACAGCTCGTGCAAGTTTTTATATCTACAATACCAAGGCAGATTGCGACAAGCTAGTCGATGCCTTACAAAAGACAAAGGAGTTTTTCAATGGCACTTTCTAAACTAGATAGCCTTTATATGGCAGTGGTAGCGGACCATTCGAAAAATCCACATCACCAAGGGAAGTTAGAAGACGCTGAACAAATCAGTCTCAACAATCCTACCTGTGGGGATGTCATCAATCTCTCCGTCAAGTTTGATGCAGATGACCGCTTGGAGGATATCGCTTTTCTAAACTCAGGTTGTACCATCTCGACTGCCTCTGCAAGCATGATGACGGACGCAGTTTTAGGAAAAACCAAACAAGAAATTTTAGAACTTGCGACAATTTTTTCTGAAATGGTTCAAGGACAAAAAGATGACCGCCAAGACCAACTAGGTGATGCAGCCTTCTTGTCAGGTGTTGCAAAATTTCCACAACGGATTAAGTGTGCGACCTTGGCTTGGACTGCCCTTAAGAAAACAATTGAAAATCAAGAAAAACAATAAGACAAGTTTCTTTTGTCTTATGAATCAGTAGAAATGAAGAATGAAAGAAAGGATATTATGGCTGAAGAAAGAGTAGAACCAAAACCAATTGACCTTGGTGAATATAAATTTGGTTTCCATGATGATGTAGAGCCTGTCCTATCGACAGGAAAAGGATTGAATGAAGATGTCATTCGTGAACTATCAGCTGCCAAGGGAGAACCTGAGTGGATGTTAGAGTTCCGTTTGAAGTCTTACGAAACCTTTAAAAAAATGCCCATGCAAACTTGGGGAGCAGACTTGTCAGAGATTGACTTTGATGACTTGATCTACTACCAAAAACCATCTGATAAACCAGCTCGTTCATGGGATGACGTTCCTGAAAAGATTAAAGAAACCTTTGAACGTATTGGTATACCAGAAGCTGAGCGTGCTTATCTAGCTGGTGCCTCTGCCCAGTATGAGTCAGAAGTGGTTTACCACAACATGAAGGAAGAGTTCCAGAAATTGGGGATTATCTTTACAGATACGGATTCTGCCCTCAAGGAATACCCAGACTTGTTTAAACAATACTTTGCGAAGTTGGTACCGCCAACAGATAACAAGTTGGCAGCCCTCAACTCAGCAGTATGGTCAGGTGGAACCTTTATCTACGTACCAAAAGGGGTCAAGGTAGATATTCCTCTTCAAACTTACTTCCGTATCAACAACGAAAATACAGGTCAGTTTGAACGTACCTTGATTATCGTTGATGAAGGAGCAAGTGTCCATTACGTAGAAGGATGTACAGCACCGACTTATTCAAGCAACAGCTTGCACGCTGCCATTGTCGAAATCTTTGCCTTGGATGGAGCTTATATGCGTTATACAACCATCCAAAACTGGTCTGATAACGTTTATAACTTGGTAACGAAACGTGCTAAAGCCTTGAAAGATGCGACTGTTGAGTGGATTGATGGAAACTTGGGTGCCAAAACAACCATGAAATACCCATCTGTTTGCCTAGATGGAGAAGGGGCGCGTGGTACTATGCTTTCTATTGCCTTTGCTAATGCAGGGCAACACCAGGACACTGGTGCCAAGATGATTCACAATGCTCCACATACCAGTTCGTCTATCGTGTCTAAATCCATCGCTAAAGGCGGAGGAAAGGTTGACTACCGTGGTCAAGTAACCTTTAACAAGAACTCTAAGAAATCTGTTTCTCACATTGAATGTGATACCATTATCATGGATGACTTGTCGGCATCAGATACTATTCCATTTAATGAAATCCACAATTCGCAAGTTGCTTTGGAACACGAAGCTAAGGTTTCTAAGATTTCAGAAGAACAACTCTATTACCTCATGAGTCGTGGATTGTCAGAATCAGAAGCGACAGAAATGATTGTTATGGGATTTGTGGAGCCCTTCACAAAAGAGCTTCCAATGGAGTATGCTGTTGAGCTGAACCGCTTGATTAGCTATGAGATGGAAGGGTCAGTTGGGTAAAATTTGATTTTAGATATACTCAAAATCAAGGACTTTGATACTATTCGAAAATCAAAGTGTAAACCACGTCAGCTTTATCTACAACCTCAAAGCGGTGCTTTGAGTAACCTACGGCTAGCTTCCTAGTTTACTCTTTGATTTTCATTGAGCATTAGATCTACTCAAAATCAAGAACTTTGAAGATGAATTTGTAATAAAAAAAATCGCGGTTTAAATCGCGATTTTTTTATAATTTCTCGTTAACAAAGCGGACAAACTGATTCCACCAAACTTTTAAGAAGAAGGCTTTTTCCATTTTCTTGTCTGCAACCATTTCGAAACTAGGGCGCTCTGTGGTGATGTAACCTTGACCAATCAAGTCCTTGTCTTCGTAAGTCAAATGGCCAACCACTGTTCCAGCTTCAAGTGGTGCTGGGATTGCTTTGGAATCAGGTGTGAATTGAACAGATTGGGAAGATTGATTCCCAACACGTTCAATTAGATAGATATCCTCTGGGGCCACTGCAGTGACCGTATCTTCTTTTCCATCTTGTACAGGGGTTTTGCTATCTTGATAGGCATCGCCTTGCTGAACGATTTTGCGAAGTGTAAATGTAGAAGAAATATAATCCATTAGTGAAGATGTAGCTGTAAACCGAGCGTAAGGATTATTGTCTTGATGGTCTGCATTTAAAACAACTGTGATGACTCTCATGCCTTTTTCGACAGTAGTACCAACAAAAGACTCTCCAGCCTTATCTGTTGTTCCTGTTTTCAGTCCATCAAAACCACCACGGTAAGCAGGCATACCTTCTAACATGTAGTTGGTTGAAGTGATTGTTATCCCATCAAAAGTAGAAGAAGGTTTTTTGGTGATTTCCAAAACTTGTGGGTATTTTTTGATGAGGTTGCGGGCAACGATAGCGACATCATAAGCACTGAGCTTGTTTTCATCATCTTTTTTTGAGCCCGGGTAAATATTATCTCCTAGAGTCTCGTTGTTCAGACCAGTTGTATTGACAACAGTGGCATCTTTGATTCCCCATTCCAAGAGTTTTGCTCGCATCATATCAACGAAGTTTTTTTCAGAGCCAGCAATTTTCTCAGCTAGGGCAATAGCGGCGCTGTTGGCACTAGATACCAGAGTTGCTTCAAGCAACTCTTCGACAGTATAATTACGGGCCTCCATAGGAACATTACTGGCTTCAGAATTTGTCGTCAATTGATAAGGATAATCAGAAATATCTACAGGAGTGGAGAGGGTAATACTTCCCTTTTCCAAAGCTTCATAGACCAGATAAACAGTAATCAATTTTGTTATGGAAGCAATTTCGACAGGTTGCGTTGCATCCTTCTCATAGAGAATTTTACCAGTATTTGCCTCAACAGCAATGGCATGTTTTGCAGCAATATTAAAATCTTGAGCAGCAACAGTAGAAGCACCTCCTAAAAAGGAGACAGTTAATAAAGTTAACAATATTTTTTTCATAGTAGTCTTATTCTATCATAAAGAAAAAAAATATTCTTGCTTTAATAATTCATCCGTTAAGCTTTTTGAAAATATGGTAAAATAGAGTGAGGGAGGTAACTCATGTTTCGTAGAAATAAATTATTTTTTTGGACCACAGAAATTTTACTCTTAACCATCATCTTTTACCTATGGAGACAGATGGGGTCTTTGATTAACCCTTTTGTTAGCGTGCTTAATACAATTATGATTCCATTTTTATTAGGGGGCTTTCTTTATTATTTGACAAACCCTATTGTTACTTTCTTAAATAAAGTCTGTAAACTCAATCGTTTACTTGGTATTTTAATTACCTTGTGTGCTTTGGTCTGGGGAATGGTCATAGGTGTTGTCTATCTCTTACCTATTTTGATTAATCAGTTATCTAGCTTGATTATATCTAGTCAAACTATTTATAGTCGAGTACAAGACTTAATCATAGACTTATCTAATTATCCTGCGCTCCAGAATTTGGATGTAGAAGCTACAATTCAGCAGTTAAACTTATCCTATGTTGATATTCTTCAAAAGATCCTAAATAGCGTATCAAATAGTGTGGGGAGCGTCTTGTCAGCTCTTATCAGTACTGTTTTGATTTTGATTATGACTCCAGTTTTTTTGGTTTATTTCTTACTAGATGGACATAAATTCTTGCCCATGCTTGAAAGAACGGTTCTAAAGAGGGATCGCTTGCATATTGCAGGCTTATTAAAGAATTTAAATGCGACGATTGCTCGCTATATTAGTGGAGTTTCGATTGACGCAATCATTATAGGTTGTTTAGCTTATATTGGCTATAGTATTATTGGTTTAAAATATGCTTTAGTTTTTGCTATTTTTTCTGGTGTAGCCAATTTAATTCCTTATGTGGGGCCAAGTATTGGTTTGATTCCTATGATCATCGCAAATATATTCACTGATCCCCATAGAATGCTGATTGCAGTGATTTATATGCTTGTTGTTCAGCAGGTAGATGGCAATATATTATATCCTAGAATCGTAGGAAGTGTTATGAAGGTTCATCCAATCACGATTTTGGTTTTACTTTTGTTGTCAAGCAATATCTATGGTGTAGTTGGAATGATTGTCGCAGTGCCAACCTATTCTATCTTAAAAGAAATTTCTAAGTTCTTATCCCGTTTGTATGAAAATCATAAAATCATGAAAGAACGAGAAAGAGAATTAGCTAAGTAAAAGTCAGGAGAACCCTGATTTTTATTTACTGGAAGTGACCTTTAGATTAGAAGATTGAAAATAAGTTAAAGTCCTAAACTAATTTTCACAGCTAAGAATAGTAGAAGTTAATCTGATAAAAATCGAAAAAACCAGTGGAATTCCGTGTCAGGGTAAGTTCCACTGGTTTTCATAGTCTATTAAAGTTCGAATGAAACCTATTTATAGTAGATTGAAACTAGAATAGTACACCTCTAATTCTAAAACATTGTTAGAAATCGGTTTGACTGTCCTGATCTATTCGTCCTATTCTTATTTCATTTTACTATATTTTGGTGCAATAAGTGAAAAGTAGTCCGAATAATATAAGGATTGATTTTATTGTTTTTAAACTCAAATGAATTGAAACAAAGAGAGTAGGAAAATTCTCATCTGAAAGTATTTTAGAATAATTCTCTTCGTGAATTTCTTCAAAACAGATAGCTTCATCTTAGGTATGTGTTAATTGGATTTCGTAAGTTCTATTCATAATCGTAAAGTTATGCACTGAGAAAGTTGTAGTTAGTATCCCAGTTTGCTAAATTTCTCGAATAGTATCTTTTTTAGGTATGTGATTTCTTTTTGCATTTTTGTGTTAGATAAGGTATAATAGTTTTATTGTCTTTTGGGGTCGTTACGGATTCGACAGGCATTATGAGGCATATTTTGCGACTCGTGTGGCGACGTAAACGCTCAGTTAAATATAACTGCAAAAAATAACACTTCTTACGCTCTAGCTGCCTAAAAACCAGCAGGCGTGACCCGATTTGGATTGCTCGTGTTCAATGACAGGTCTTATTATTAGCGAGATACGATTGAGTCTTGTCTAGCGGCTTGATAAGAGATTGATAGACTCGCAGTTTCTAGGCTTGAGTTATGTGTCGAGGGGCTGTTAAACTAATACATAACCTATGGTTGTAGACAAATATGTTGGCAGGTGTTTGGACGTGGGTTCGACTCCCACCGGCTCCATTATTCCTTTGCATTCCTTGGTAAAACGTTGTTAAATCAACGTTTTTTGTTTTTGTCTTTGGTATTCCTTTGCATTCTTTTGCTAAAAAAGGAGTCACAAACAGAGCCTAAAACAGACCCTATTTTTAAAAAAGGGATACAAAAAAAGGATACAACATTTGTTGCATCCTAGAAATCTATGTACTTCGTAAAGCGTTCTCCGATTCGAGTATTCCTCTGCATGCTTTAGTAAATATAGGATTTTTTGTAGTTACTTCCCTAATTGGACCTCTAATTGTTCTTTATCTGAGAAGTTCAAAATGTTAATACCATACTCTTGTAGAGCGATTTGATGGTCATCTTTGATATTATTATACCCTTCATCGCTTACAATGATATACAACTGTTCTGTATCTCCATATTCTTTTCTACGGTATTCAGATGTATCTAACCAACTAGCTAAGATAGTATCAACTTGTTGTTTGGTTATGTTATTGTGAACTCTGGCTATTTTTGAAATACCTTTACTCATAAACACAAAATTAAAGCGGTGTTCTAAACGAGATTTACCTGCAATTGAGAAAGCTGGAAAGACTGTGTAATGCTCATTTTTCATGAAGTAAGATTTAACATCGTCTAAAAATTGAGATTTAATATTGTTAGGTGTTAGCTGAATAAAGTCATAAACATTCATCAGCAATTGTGTCATATCATGTATGACTTGTCCTAGATGTTCTTTACCAGTCGTTCGTTCGATTGCTCCATCGTGTAAATCAAATCCATTAAAGTGGAGAAGTGAGTTAAAGATGTCTTGACGTCGCCCTTTTTTTGTAACATCAATATTATTAATGGATAAATTCCAGATAGTATAACCATCATCTGTAACTGTCAAATGTTTTCCATTGCTTTTTATTGAGAAACCAATAGCTTCACCTAATGGGTCTATAAAAGGAGTAATCACTTCAGTATGAGTATCAGTCACATCGTTAAAAACAGCGTTTTCTTTTATGTAATTTAGATAGGTATTTTTGATATCAGTAGCATTCATGATATTCTCCTTTCTTTATAGGGTGATTATAACAAATCCTCTTGTATATTAATTGCTATATTTTCAGGATTGTTCACATTGGTATAGTCAAGCAAATTATCAAGCATATTCAGGAAGTCATCAGTGTTAAGAATATCTTCATAAGGTAGTGGATAGGCTTTGTAATGAGTTGTTTCATCCCCTTTTTGATAATACTCTTCTTCAGAGAAGATGTTAACTCGATTTCCCCAAACTTTCTCGCCGTTTGCGTTCTTATGGAATTTATTATTTAGATTGATTCGTAAGAGAGTGTAGTTGTGTTGAGTTTCCCTTAGATGAAAAACTTTGCTTGTAGTGCTGTAGAAGTAGTTCAAAATAAATCTAGTATCATGCTTGCAAACAAGGTCAATAGTACCTGAACTGCGATTCGTAAGAGTTCGATTGTGTTTATTAGCAATTGCTTTAATTATTTTTATGAGAGCTTTAGCTTCACTATCTGTCAGAAGTAACTCTTTCATATCTTTCCTTTCTACTTTATCTACATTCTAGAGAGTGGAAATCTGAAATGTAGATCAGACAGCGATCCTTCCGTATGCATCTGGTTTCTTAAAGAGAGCTATGATGCCTTGGAAAAGTGCAATAATAGCAGGTATTCCTGTTAAAGATAAAATCAGAAAAAGGAAACCTTTTCCGTTATATCCTGCGTAAAAATGATGTATACCCAATCCGCCTAAGAATAAAGCAAGAATAACATAAACCCACTTATTAACATAATGTACACCCGTAGCGATTTCTTGAGTGTGAACAACTTGTGACTGATTTTGCACAGCGTTGTTTTCATTGACAATGTTAATATTAATTTTGTCGTCTTTTTTATCTTCAACTTTCATGATAATAATCTCACCATCTACTTTATGAATTTCAACTTCGTCACCTAATTTTGGAACAAAATTTAATTCAGATGGATTTATTTTTAAGTACTCTTCATTATGTGAGATTACAACCTCTGCTCCTGTAACTTTAACAACTTTTGACATTTTGTTCTTCCCTTCATTTTACACTCTATAGAATTTCATAATAAGTTTTGATATTTAATTTATCTGTTTTTATAAGTAAAGTATATCAAAAAAAGAACGAAAAGAAAATCTTTTATGGTTTAGTTAAAAAGTAAGAGTTTAAGAAACTGGATTAATTAAACTTGAAGTATTTGAGATTTTGTCTTTTACTGTTTGTAAAATAGTATGAGATAAGAAGGGAGTGGAAAGAATTCATACTCTCTCTAGAACTTGTATATTGAAACGATGTGGAGATTGTAAAGAAATTACAAAATACCCAAAAACTAAGATAGAAATACAAAGTTTTAGGGTATCATGTATTAGATCTGTTTTTCCACGGAAGACATGGGATTCGAACCCACGCACGCTATTACACGCCTACCGCGTTTCCAACACGGCCTCTTAAGCCTCTTGAGTAATCTTCCAATACTTACTTAAATAGTCTACCATAAAGGTCCTTATCTTGCAATAAAAATTCTGTAAATAAGAAAAATGACAGAATTTGAAGGAAAATGATAAAAAATGCTTGACTTTGAAAAAAAGTATGATAGAATGAATGGTGTAAACGATAACAGGAGGTGATTCAGTGTTAAAAACAGAGCGTAAGCAACTGATTTTAGAGGAGTTAAATCAACATCATGTAGTTTCTCTTGAAAAATTAGTTAGTTTGCTAGAAACGTCAGAATCAACGGTTCGAAGAGACTTGGATGAGTTGGAAGCGGAAAACAAGCTTCGTCGCGTGCATGGTGGAGCAGAATTGCCCCATTCCTTGCAAGAAGAAGAAACCATTCAAGAAAAATCTGTCAAAAACCTTCAAGAAAAGAAGTTGCTGGCTCAGAAGGCAGCCTCTCTCATTAAAGAAAAAGATGTCATCTTTATCGATGCTGGAACAACAACTGCTTTTTTGATTCATGAATTGGTCAATAAGAATGTTACAGTTGTGACCAACTCCATTCACCATGCCGCTCAGTTGGTTGAAAAGCAGATTCCAACTGTCATGGTTGGAGGAAACGTCAAGACGGCGACAGATGCTAGTATCGGGGGCGTTGCTCTTAACCAGATTAACCAATTGCACTTTGACCGTGCCTTTATCGGAATGAATGGTGTTGACGATGGCTATTATACGACTCCTGATATGGAGGAGGGAGCTGTGAAAAGAGCTATTTTGGAGAATGCCAAGCAGACCTACGTCTTGGTGGATTCGTCTAAGATTGGACAAACTTGCTTTGCCAAGGTAGCTCCACTCAAACGAGCTATTGTTATCACAAGTCAAGGGCATGAGCTCTTGCAGGCTATTAAGGAGAAAACGGAGGTAATAGAAGTATGATTTATACAGTCACACTCAATCCATCCATTGACTATATCGTTCGTTTGGACCAAGTTCAAGTCGGTAGTGTCAATCGTATGGACAGTGATGATAAGTTTGCTGGTGGGAAAGGAATCAATGTTAGCCGTGTCTTGAAACGCTTGGATATTCCCAATACTGCGACTGGATTTATCGGTGGCTTTACTGGTAAATTTATCACAGATACTTTGGCAGAGGAAAAAATTGAGACACGTTTTGTCCAAGTGGCAGAAGATACTCGTATCAATGTTAAGATAAAAGCAGACCAGGAAACAGAAATCAACGGAAGGGGTCCAACTGTTGAACCAGCTCAGCTAGAAGAATTGAAAGCTATTTTATCTAGCTTGACTGCAGATGATACAGTTGTCTTTGCTGGTTCAAGTGCTAAAAATCTAGGCAATGTTATCTATAAGGATTTGATTTCCTTGACCCGTCAGACTGGTGCGCAGGTGGTTTGCGATTTTGAAGGACAGACCTTGATTGATAGTTTGGACTATCAGCCACTTTTGGTTAAACCAAACAATCATGAACTTGGAGCGATTTTTGGGGTTAAACTCGAAAGTTTGGACCAAATTGAGAAATATGCTCGTGAGTTACTGGCTAAAGGTGCTCAAAACGTCATTATCTCTATGGCTGGTGATGGTGCCCTTCTGGTAACATCTGGGGGAGCTTACTTTGCCAAACCTATCAAGGGAACAGTTAAAAATTCAGTTGGAGCTGGTGATTCAATGGTTGCCGGATTCACAGGTGAATTTGTCAAATCCAAAGACGCAGTAGAAGCCTTCAAATGGGGAGTGGCTTGCGGAACGGCAACCACCTTCTCAGATGATTTGGCAACAGCAGAATTTATTAAAGAAACATATGAAAAAGTTGAGGTAGAAAAACGATGAAAATTCAAGACTTATTGAGAAAAGATGTCATGTTGCTGGATTTGCAGGCAACTGAAAAAACAGCTGTCATCGACGAGATGATTAAAAATTTGACAGACCACGGTTATGTAACAGATTTTGAAACTTTTAAAGAAGGCATTTTGGCGCGTGAAGCCTTGACTTCTACTGGTTTGGGTGACGGTATCGCAATGCCTCACAGCAAAAACGCTGCTGTCAAAGAAGCGACAGTTCTATTTGCTAAGTCAAATAAGGGTGTTGATTATGAGAGCTTGGACGGACAACCAACAGACCTCTTCTTCATGATTGCGGCTCCAGAAGGTGCCAATGACACTCACTTGGCAGCCTTGGCAGAATTGTCTCAATACTTGATGAAAGACGGTTTTGCTGACAAACTTCGTCAAGCAACATCAGCTGATCAAGTCATCGAACTTTTTGACAAAGCTTCAGAAAAAACTGAGGAACCTGTTCAAGTACCTGCCAATAACTCTGGTGACTTTATCGTGGCTGTTACAGCTTGTACGACAGGTATTGCCCACACTTACATGGCCCAAGAAGCCCTTCAAAAAGTGGCTGCTGAAATGGGGGTTGGTATCAAGGTCGAAACCAACGGTGCCAGCGGTGTTGGGAACCAACTAACATCAGAGGATATCCGTAAGGCTAAAGCTGTTATCATCGCAGCAGACAAGGCAGTTGAAATGGATCGTTTCGATGGCAAACCATTGATCAATCGTCCAGTTGCTGACGGTATCCGTAAAACAGAAGAGCTGATTAACTTGGCTCTTTCTGGGGATGCTGAAATCTACCGTGCCGCTAATGGTGCCAAAGCCGCAACAGCCTCTAACGAAAAACAAAGCCTTGGTGGTGCCTTCTACAAACACTTGATGAGTGGTGTATCTCAAATGTTGCCATTCGTTATTGGTGGTGGTATCATGATTGCCCTTGCCTTCTTGATTGACGGTGCTTTGGGCGTTCCAAATGAAAACCTTGGTAATCTTGGTTCCTACCATGAACTAGCTTCTATGTTCATGAAAATTGGTGGAGCTGCCTTTGGTTTGATGCTTCCAGTCTTTGCAGGTTATGTTGCCTATTCTATTGCTGAAAAACCAGGTTTGGTAGCTGGTTTCGTGGCTGGTGCTATTGCCAAAGAAGGGTTTGCCTTTGGTAAGATCCCTTATGCCGCAGGTGGTGAAGCAACTTCAACTCTTGCAGGTGTATCATCTGGTTTCCTAGGTGCCCTTGTGGGAGGATTTATCGCAGGTGCATTGGTTCTTGCTATCAAGAAATACGTTAAAGTTCCTCGTTCACTTGAAGGTGCTAAATCAATCCTTCTCTTGCCACTTCTTGGAACGATCTTGACTGGATTTGTCATGCTAGCTGTGAATATCCCGATGGCGGCAATCAACACTGCTATGAATGACTTCCTAGGCGGTCTTGGAGGCGGTTCAGCTGTCCTTCTTGGTATCGTCCTTGGTGGAATGATGGCTGTTGACATGGGTGGACCAGTTAACAAAGCGGCTTATGTCTTTGGTACAGGTACGCTTGCAGCGACTGTTTCTTCAGGTGGTTCTGTAGCCATGGCAGCAGTTATGGCTGGAGGAATGGTGCCACCACTTGCAATCTTTGTCGCAACGCTTCTTTTCAAAGATAAATTTACCAAGGAAGAACGCAACTCTGGTTTGACGAATATCATCATGGGCTTGTCATTTATCACTGAGGGAGCGATTCCGTTTGGTGCAGCTGACCCAGCTCGTGCGATTCCAAGTTTCATTCTTGGTTCAGCAGTAGCAGGAGGTCTCGTTGGTCTTACTGGTATCAAACTCATGGCGCCACACGGAGGAATCTTCGTTATTGCCCTTACTTCAAATGCCCTCCTTTACCTCGTTGCTGTCTTGGTAGGAGCAATCGTAAGTGGTGTGGTTTATGGTTACCTACGCAAACCACAAGCATAAAAATTAGATAGAAAATAAAAAGATTGGACCGTTTGGTGCAGTCTTTTTTAAAGAATTTGACAAACAAGTTTTTGAATGATATTCTAAAATAAAACTCATAGAAATGAAAAAACATAATGAGAGTATTTTAAATGAATATAATTGAATTTATTCTGGATTTGGATTGGAAGAAGATAGTAGAATCAATTTTATCAGCTCTATTAGCTTCTGGAATAATCGGTGGTTTTGGTTACTTAGTGACGAAAAAAATTACAAGAGATTTTCGTATTGCAGAAGAAATGAAATCGTATGGATTTAAAGGTGTAGTGGCAAAGAAAAAGCATTCGACTAGAGAGATTAAAAAGTTATGTAAAAATACTAAAAGATTGGATTTACTTTTTATATCAGGTATTGATTTTTTTTCGGAAAATAGAACTGTATTAGAGAATGCTATGAATAATGGAATGAAAATTCGTTTTTTGTGTTCTCAGATCTATACCAATTTTTTATCAGATTTAGAGAAACTTGAGGATAAAGAAGGGTTGCGAAAGTCTGACACAAATATTAGTATCGAAATTGAAGATGTGACTAAAAAATATAGTAAATATGTAGAAAGTGGACAAATGGAAATTCGCTATTATTCAACACAATATCGTTTGCCGTTTATGTTGGTTTATAAAAAAAAGAAAAATATGAAGATGACAAAGGCTTTTTTAAGAGTTACTCTGCCTCCATATAATTGGGAGACCAATTTTGTGTTGATAGGTGAACGTAAAACTACTAAAAAGATGACTTTTTTAAAACTAATAATGATGAAATAGATTTCATTTCTATGATGGAAAAACATTTCGATTGTGTTTGGGAAGTTGCGGATAGGGAAATAGATAGAAAACAAGAAATAAAAAATACAAATTTCGAAGTGAAATCTTAAAAATCTAAACTTTGAGACTTTGCTTATTTAAATATAATAACAATTACTTTGAATATAATCATGATAAAGAAGATTGGACCGTTTGGTGCAGTCTTTTTCTCTTTTCGAAATGCCTGTGAAATATGGTATAATAGAAAAATGGCAAACAAGAATACAAGTAAAACAAGACGGAGACCGTCTAAAGCAGAACTCGAGAGAAAAGAAGCGATCCAACGAATGTTGATTTCGTTGGGAATCGCGATTTTATTGATTTTCGCAGCCTTCAAATTAGGGGCTGCAGGTATAACCCTTTACAATTTAATTCGCTTGCTGGTGGGGAGCCTAGCTTATCTAGCAATATTTGGCCTCTTGTTCTATCTCTTCTTTTTCAAGTGGATACGAAAACAGGAAGGACTCTTATCTGGCTTTTTCATCATATTTGCAGGCTTGCTCCTGATTTTTGAGGCCTACTTGGTTTGGAAATATGGTTTGGATAAGTCCGTTCTAAAAGGAACCATGGCTCAGGTTGTGACGGATTTGACTGGTTTTCGAACGACCAGTTTTGCTGGTGGAGGCTTGATTGGTGTCGCTCTTTATATTCCAACCGCCTTTCTCTTTTCAAATATCGGCACTTACTTTATTGGTTCTATCTTGATTTTAGTGGGTGCCCTCCTAGTCAGTCCTTGGTCTGTTTATGATATTGCTGAATTTTTCAGTCGAGGATTTGCCAAATGGTGGGAAGGGCATGAGCGTCGAAAAGAGGAACGCTTTGTCAAACAAGAAGAAAAAGCTCGCCAAAAGGATGAGAAAGAGGCTAGATTAGAACAAGAAGAGACCGAAAAAGCCTTACTCGATTTGCCTCCTGTTGATATGGAAACGGGTGAAATTCTGACAGCAGATGTTGTACTTGACGTTCCACCTATACCTGAAGAAGACTGGGTGGAACCAGAAATCATCCTGCCTCAAGCCGAACTTGAATTCCCTGAGCAGGAAGATGGCTCTGATGACGAAGATGTTCAGGTCGATTTTTCAGCCAGGGAGGCTCTTGAATACAAACTTCCAAGCTTACAACTCTTTGCCCCAGATAAACCAAAGGACCAGTCTAAAGAGAAGAAAATCGTCCGAGAAAACATCAAAATCCTAGAAGAAACCTTTGCTAGCTTTGGTATCAAGGTAACGGTTGAACGGGCTGAAATTGGGCCATCAGTGACCAAGTATGAAGTCAAGCCTGCAGTGGGTGTAAGGGTCAACCGCATTTCCAATCTAGCAGATGACCTCGCTCTAGCCTTGGCGGCCAAGGATGTCCGAATCGAAGCACCTATCCCAGGGAAATCTTTAGTGGGAATTGAGGTACCTAACTCTGAGATTGCGACAGTTTCTTTCCGCGAACTATGGGAACAATCTCAAACGAAAGCAGAAAATCTCTTGGAAATTCCTCTAGGAAAGGCGGTTAATGGCACCGCAAGAGCTTTTGACCTTTCTAAAATGCCCCACTTGCTCGTCGCAGGTTCAACGGGTTCAGGGAAGTCAGTAGCAGTTAACGGCATTATTGCTAGCATTCTGATGAAAGCAAGACCCGACCAGGTCAAGTTTATGATGGTGGATCCCAAGATGGTTGAGTTGTCTGTTTACAATGATATTCCCCACCTCTTGATTCCAGTCGTGACCAATCCACGCAAGGCCAGCAAGGCCCTGCAAAAGGTTGTGGATGAGATGGAAAACCGCTATGAACTCTTTGCCAAGGTGGGAGTTCGTAATATTGCAGGCTTTAATGCCAAGGTAGAAGAGTTTAATGCTCAGTCTGAGTACAAGCAGATTCCACTACCACTTATTGTTGTGATTGTGGATGAGTTGGCTGACCTCATGATGGTAGCAAGCAAGGAAGTGGAAGATGCTATCATCCGTCTAGGACAGAAGGCGCGGGCTGCAGGTATCCACATGATTCTTGCAACCCAGCGTCCATCCGTTGATGTCATCTCTGGTCTGATCAAGGCTAATGTCCCATCTCGTGTAGCATTTGCGGTTTCATCAGGAACAGACTCCCGTACGATTTTGGATGAAAATGGAGCAGAAAAACTTCTTGGTCGAGGAGACATGCTCTTTAAACCGATTGATGAAAATCATCCAGTTCGTCTCCAAGGCTCCTTTATCTCGGATGACGATGTTGAGCGCATTGTGAACTTCATCAAGGCTCAGGCAGATGCGGACTACGATGATAGTTTTGAACCAGGTGAGGTTTCTGAAAACGACGGTGAATTTTCAGATGGTGAATCTGGTGGTGACCCGCTCTTTGAAGAAGCCAAGGCTTTGGTAATCGAAACTCAGAAAGCCAGTGCATCTATGATTCAGCGTCGTTTGTCAGTTGGATTTAACCGTGCGACCCGTCTCATGGAAGAGCTTGAGATGGCAGGTGTCATCGGTCCAGCTGAAGGTACCAAGCCAAGAAAAGTATTGGAACAATAAAAAAATAGCTTCTTTCCAAGTTTGGAGGGAGCTATTTTATTGGCTATTGATTACTTTTATACTCTTCGAAAATCTCTTCAAACCACGTCAGCTTCGCCTTACCGTATATATGTGACTGACTTCGTCAGTCTTATCTACAACCTCAAAACAGTGTTTTGAGCAGCTTACGGCTAGCTTCCTAGTTTGTTCTTTGATTTTCATTGAGTATTATTTTCTGAAGTTGGAGTATTGGACTGTTTTTCATTATCAGCGGCAGGTTTACTTGGAGTAGGAGCAGGAGTAGAAGAATCCTGAGTTGCTGTTTTCTGCTCTTCTTTTTTCTCTTCCTTGCCGCTAGATTTTTGCGTTTCCTCTTGTTGTTTTTTTTCTTGACTAGTATTATTTTCCTTATTGGGACTAGTATTTTCCTGAGGGGATTCCTTTTGAATTTCTTTGACAATGGTTGTCGTCGGTGTTGTCGTCGGTTCTTTTTTGGTATTTTTATTATTATCCAAGGCATTCATAATCGTGATAGTCGCAGTAATCAAGCCGAGGATACTAGCGATAGTAGTAATGGTTTTTTGAAAAACAGTAAAGCCTTTTTTGATATGTTCTGTTTTTGGTTTTGAAGTTCTACGATAGTTAGACATACATTCTCTCCTTTGATTAAAATTTATTATATCGCATTTCTTTAAAAAAAATCTTAAAAAAAGAGGAATTGCCCTTTCTTGTCGCAGGCTCCGTTTCATGATACAATAGAAGGAGTGATTTTAGAAAGCGTGAGAAAACATGATTTACTTTGATAATTCGGCGACGACCAAGCCTTATCCTGAAGCCCTTGAAACCTATATGCAGGTGACTTCAAAAATTTTAGGAAATCCATCTAGTCTCCATCGTTTGGGAGACCAGGCAACACGAATCTTAGATGCTTCTCGCCAACAGATTGCAGATTTAATCGGTAAGAAAAGTGATGAAATCTTCTTTACATCTGGTGGGACAGAAGGAGATAACTGGGTCATCAAGGGAGTAGCATTTGAAAAAGCCCAGTTTGGCAAGCACATCATCGTATCAGCCATTGAACATCCGGCAGTTAAGGAATCGGCTCTCTGGCTGAAAAGTCAAGGATTTGAAGTGGATTTTGCTCCAGTTGATGAGAAAGGATTTGTGGACGTCGAGGCCCTAGCAGTTTTGATACGACCTGATACAATCCTCGTTTCCATCATGGCTGTGAACAATGAAATAGGCTCTATCCAACCTATTGAGGCTATTTCAAAACTATTGGCAGACAAGCCAACTATTACTTTCCACGTTGATGCGGTTCAGGCACTTGCTAAGATTACAACTGAAAAATATCTGACAGAACGAGTGGATTTCGCGACTTTCTCTGGTCACAAGTTCCACGGAGTTCGTGGTGTTGGTTTTGTCTATATCAAGTCTGGTAAGAAAATTACGCCACTGTTGACTGGTGGAGGTCAGGAGCGTGATTACCGTTCGACAACTGAAAATGTGGCAGGGATTGCAGCGACAGCCAAGGCTCTCCGTTTATCTATGGAAAAGCTAGATACCTTTAGGAGCAAGACTGGGCAGATGAAGGCAGTGATTCGTCAAGCCCTTCTGGACTATCCAGATATTTTTGTCTTTTCAGATGAGGAAGACTTTGCCCCTCATATCCTGACTTTTGGAATCAAGGGTGTTCGTGGTGAAGTCATCGTTCACGCTTTTGAAGACTATGATATTTTTATCTCAACGACCTCTGCTTGTTCGTCCAAGGCTGGGAAACCTGCAGGAACTCTGATTGCCATAGGAGTAGATAAAGATAAGGCCCAGTCAGCTGTGCGTCTTAGCCTAGACCTTGAAAATGATATGAGTCAGGTCGATCAGTTTTTGACCAAGCTAAAATTAATTTACAACCAAACTAGAAAAGTAAGATAGGAGCATTTATGCAGTATTCAGAAATTATGATTCGCTACGGTGAGCTGTCAACCAAAGGCAAAAACCGTATGCGTTTCATCAATAAACTTCGCAATAATATTTCAGACGTTTTGTCTATCTATCCCCAAGTTAAGGTAAGGGCAGATCGTGACCGTGCCCATGCTTACCTCAATGGAGCTGATTACACAGCAGTAGCAGAATCACTCAAGCAAGTCTTCGGGATTCAAAATTTTTCTCCAGTATATAAGGTTGAAAAATCTGTAGAAGTTTTGAAGTCTTCTGTCCAAGAGATTATGCAGGACATCTACAAGGAAGGCATGACCTTTAAAATCTCTAGCAAGCGTAGCGACCACAACTTTGAACTTGACAGTCGTGAACTCAATCAAACGCTTGGAGGAGCTGTTTTCGAAGCAATTCCAAACGTACAAGCTCAAATGAAAAGTCCTGATATCAATCTCCAAGTGGAGATTCGAGAAGAGGCAGCCTACCTTTCTTATGAAACCATTCGTGGGGCTGGTGGTTTGCCAGTTGGAACTTCAGGTAAAGGGATGCTTATGTTGTCGGGAGGGATTGATTCACCTGTAGCTGGTTATCTAGCGCTTAAGCGTGGGGTAGATATTGAGGCAGTTCACTTTGCCAGCCCACCTTACACCAGTCCTGGAGCCCTTAAAAAAGCCCAAGATTTGACTCGTAAATTGACTAAGTTTGGGGGCAATATCCAGTTTATCGAAGTTCCTTTTACAGAGATTCAAGAGGAAATCAAGGCTAAAGCGCCAGAAGCTTACTTGATGACTCTAACTCGTCGCTTTATGATGCGGATTACCGATCGTATTCGTGAGGTACGAAATGGTTTGGTTATCATCAATGGGGAAAGTCTAGGTCAAGTAGCCAGTCAAACCCTCGAAAGCATGCAGGCTATTAACGCTGTGACCAACACTCCCATCATTCGTCCTGTGGTTACCATGGACAAGTTGGAAATCATCGATATTGCACAAGAAATTGATACCTTTGACATTTCAATCCAGCCTTTTGAAGACTGTTGTACCATTTTTGCACCAGATCGTCCAAAAACAAATCCTAAGATTAAGAATGCAGAGCAGTATGAAGCACGTATGGATGTTGAAGATTTGGTTGAGCGAGCAGTTGCTGGAATCATGATTACTGAGATTACACCTCAAGCTGAAAAAGATGAAGTTGATGACTTGATTGACAATCTGCTCTAATCAGAAAATCCAAAAGAATTTAGAAAATTAAATGAAAAAGTTAGTTTTTAATTCCAAAAATGGAAGCAAAATTAACTTTTTTTCTATAATTGTGATATAATAAAATAAAATTTTGAATATAGAGAGTTTTCTGACAATGAATCATTCCTACTTTTATTTAAAAATGAAAGAACACAAACTCAAGGTTCCTTATACAGGCAAGGAGCGCCGTGTGCGTGTTCTTCTACCTAAAGATTATGAGAAAGATACAGACCGTTCCTATCCTGTTGTTTACTTTCATGACGGGCAAAATGTTTTTTATAGCAAAGAGTCTTTCATTGGACACTCATGGAAGATTATCCCAGCCATCAAACGAAATCCCGATATCAGTCGCATGATTGTAGTTGCTATTGACAATGATGGCATGGGGCGGATGAATGAGTATGCAGCTTGGAAGTTCCAAGAATCTCCTATCCCAGGGCAGCAGTTTGGCGGTAAGGGTGTGGAGTATGCCGAGTTTGTCATGGAGGTGGTCAAGCCTTTTATCGATGAAACTTATCGTACAAAAGCAGACTGCCAGCATACAGCCATGATTGGATCCTCACTAGGAGGGAATATTACCCAGTTTATCGGTTTGGAATACCAAGACCAAATTGGTTGCCTGGGCGTCTTTTCATCTGCAAACTGGCTCCACCAAGAAGCCTTTAACCGCTATATCGAGCGCCAGAAACTATCGCCTGACCAGCGCATCTTCATCTATGTGGGAACGGAAGAAGCAGATGATACAGACAAGACCCTGATGGCTGGTAATATCAAACAAGCCTATATCGACTCGTCGCTTCGCTATTACCATGATTTGATAGCAGGTGGGGTACACTTAGATAATCTGGTCTTAAAAGTTCAGTCTGGTGCCATCCATAGTGAAATCCCTTGGTCGGAGAATTTACCAGACTCTCTGAGATTTTTTGCAGAGAAATGGTAAGTTAGAAAAGGAGAAAGCCAATGCATATTGAAAACCTTAGCCACTGGAGTGGTCACCTTAACCGTGAAATGTACCTCAATCGTTATGGATATGCTGGAATTCCAGTTGTGGTCTTTGCTTCATCAGGTGGCAGTCACAATGAATACTATGATTTTGGCATGATTGACGCCTGTGCTTCCTTTATCGAGGAAGGCCGTGTCCAGTTCTTTACCCTATCCAGTGTGGACAGTGAGAGCTGGTTGGCTACTTGGAAAAATGGTCACGACCAAGCGGAAATGCACCGTGCCTACGAACGTTATGTGATTGAGGAGGCCATTCCTTTTATCAAGCATAAGACAGGTTGGTTTGATGGCATGATGACGACAGGTTGCTCTATGGGAGCCTATCATGCACTCAATTTCTTCCTCCAGCATCCAGATGTCTTTACCAAAGTGATTGCTCTCAGTGGTGTTTACGATGCACGTTTCTTTGTCGGCGATTACTACAACGATGATGCTATTTACCAAAACTCGCCAGTAGATTATATCTGGAACCAGAACGACGGCTGGTTTATTGACCGTTATCGTCAGGCAGAGATTGTGTTGTGTACGGGTCTTGGTGCCTGGGAACAAGATGGCTTGCCATCCTTTTACAAGCTCAAAGAAGCCTTTGACCAGAAACAAATTCCAGCCTGGTTTGCTGAATGGGGACACGATGTCGCCCACGACTGGGAATGGTGGCGCAAACAAATGCCTTATTTCCTCGGTCATCTCTATTTATAAAAGGAGTTACCTATGAATTACCTTGTTATTTCTCCCTATTATCCACAAAACTTTCAACAGTTTACCATTGAACTAGCTAATAAAGGCATCACTGTCTTGGGAATTGGCCAAGAACCATACGAGCAATTGGATGAGCCTTTACGCAATAGCCTGACCGAATATTTCCGTGTTGACAATCTTGAGAACATAGACGAAGTCAAACGAGCAGTTGCTTTTCTCTTTTATAAACATGGCCCGCTTGATCGCATCGAGTCTCATAATGAATACTGGCTTGAGCTGGACGCAGCACTCAGAGAGCAATTTAATGTTTTTGGTGCCAAACCAGAGGATATTAAAAAGACGAAATTTAAGTCTGAAATGAAGAAGCTTTTCAAAAAAGCAGGTGTCCCAGTGGTCCCTGGAGCAGTTATCAAGACGGAAGCAGATGTGGATAAAGCTGTGAAAGAAATTGGTCTTCCAATGATTGCCAAACCTGACAATGGAGTGGGAGCGGCCGCCACCTTTAAGCTTGAGACAGAAGACGATATCAATCACTTCAAGTCTGAGTGGGATCATTCAACTGTTTATTTCTTTGAGAAATTTGTCACCTCTAGCGAAATTTGTACCTTTGATGGTCTTGTGGACAAGGATGGTAAAATTGTCTTCTCAACAACCTTTGATTACGCCTATACACCGCTTGATCTCATGATTTACAAGATGGACAATTCTTATTACGTTCTCAAGGATATGGATCCTAAATTACGTAAATATGGTGAGGCAATTGTCAAGGAATTTGGCATGAAAGAACGGTTCTTCCATATTGAGTTCTTCCGTGAAGGGGATGATTACATCGCCATTGAGTACAATAACCGCCCTGCAGGTGGTTTCACTATTGATGTTTATAACTTTGCTCATTCCTTGGACCTCTACCGAGGCTATGCGGCGATTGTAGCAGGAGAAGAGTTCCCAGCGTCAGAATTTGAACCGCAGTATTGTTTGGCTACTTCTCGCCGTGCAAATGCTCACTATGTTTATTCTGAGGAGGACTTGCTTGCCAAATACAGTCAGCAGTTCAAGGTTAAAAAAATCATGCCAGCGGCCTTTGCGGAACTTCAAGGAGATTACCTGTATATGTTGACAACTCCTAGCCGACAAGAAATGGAGCAGATGATTAAGGACTTTGGTCAGCGTCAGGCTTAAGAGACTATCGGATTAAGGAAATTCACTCCCTTAATCCTTTTGTTTTGTCTGATAAAAAATAAGAGCATCCTAACAAGGTAGCTATCATAAAACTTGTTCGATAACTATTTGAAGCAGGATTAGGTGGTCAGAAATTGAATTTTAATATTTCAATTGAGTCATAGTATTATGTTTTTGTATCCTTAAATCAGCTAAAAGGATTCATGACGACACCTATATGATATAGTTTTCAAGATACCAAACAAGTCTATTAATACTCAATGAAAATCAAAGAGCAAACTAGGAAGCTAGCCGCAGGTTGCTCAAAGCACTGCTTTGAGGTTGTAGATAAGACTGACGAAGTCAGTCACATATATAATCCAAGGCGACGCTGACGTGGTTTGAAGAGATTTTCGAAGAGTATTAACTAATTTCTTCTTACCAATTCCACCATATCATAAGGCAGGGTATTGGCAGCTTCCTTCAGAGAATAGTTCTCTAAGTTATTGACATTTTGTCGTAACTTCTTGGCAA
>NZ_VMKU01000019.1:0-32733 GCF_013276315.1 Streptococcus sp. 2741
TAAATTCAGCGTCAAAGGCACGGTCAGCGTTGGCGATTTCCTTTTTCAAACGTTCTTCAAAAATCTGATGCAGATTTCGGCTTTCATTCAAAACGGCATCATTTACAATCCCACCGATCGCATTTGCAAGACTGGACTGGAAGGTCCCAAAACCTATTGATTTTAGGCGTTTTGCCATTGGCGAATAGGTATATTTGGTGATTTTCTTACGAACATCAAGACCGTACCACTCATGGTAGATACTGACCACATCAAACATCTGCACCGCAACATCACTCTGACCGACAACCGAGATTTCAAGGTTATCTTCTAGCATGTCGCACATACTTGTCCGAAAATACTGCTTACCATATGCAATCAAGCTAGCCTCATCTGTCACGTCTTGGTCATTGACCTCCACGACATCTTCATAGATTTGGCTGTAGTTCCCAAGTAAGGGGCTGTCAATCACCACCATATAATCATGGTCAACCGCATTTTCTCCCTCGCCCTTAACAGTCGTTTTAAAGGTTATCCGAGTTTTTAAAGACTTCGTTGAGGTCTTGTGCTGGTAGCTGGACAAGTTTTTCTTGTACATAAAAAGCGATTCATTTTCTGAACCGCCATTCTTCAGCAAGCGTAAGTTGTAGCCATTTCGCACCATATCTCCGCCCCACTGACCAAGGATAGAATGCTTGTCTTTGGCCAAGACCTCCATAGCATTCTTGTCCTTGATGTTGAGCGTATGCCTATCGTCAATATCTGAGAAGAAAGAAAAAGGATTGGCTCTGGTAATACTACCAGCAAAAGCACTCAACACCCTTGTCCCACTGACACGGTCAACCTCGATAGAGCTAACGATGTAATTATTTAACAAACTGATAACCTGATTGGCATAGACTTGAATATATCCTTGTTGCTTTTCAACCTCAAAAATATAAAAATCTTGCTCACCATGCAGGTCATCTGCAGTCAGAAAAGTTTCCTCTTTCAGCAATTCCCACTTGGGATCCGATGTAGGAAAACGAAAGGTCAGTTGATAGGTATTGTTCCCAAAATGGACAATTTCATCATTGTAAGCCTCGTTTAAAGGCCTATTTCCCTCTGTAAGATAAATCATAAAATATACCTCCAATTCGGCCGAACTGTGACCTTACGAACCGCACCAGTAAAGACCAGACCGTTATTACCAACTGCCAACTCAAAGAAGCCTCCACGTTTACGTAAAGTATTTTGAACCGCGCCATCTGCATTATAGATATTCTGTTTCTTATGCCTACAATCAATGGTCACTTTTCGTCTAACGGTCAAGTGCATGGTTGTCCATCCGATAGTCAAAGAAATATCGCCATCCCCTTCAATCTCAATCACAGGCTCACTATAGACAGAGCCTGGATTGTTGACATTACCGCTTGCGGTAAAAATAAGAGGAGCAAGATTTTTCTGATAGCGGAACGGTTGCATACTCAACTTAAGCTCTAGCTTCCAGGCATGCATCCCATGAGGGCTATAGGTTGCACCAATAAAATCCGCATAAAAGACAGAACCCAACTGGTAGCTAAACTCCAGCACATTGTCCTTAGGCTGAAATTTCTCCACGATAGTCGAAACATCCAGTAACTTAGGAATGTAGAACGAAAAAGTCCGTTCATAACTCTCATAGCCACCATCCAGCACTCGATAACTTCCGTTGGCTCCGTAGAGGTTAGCATCTTCAGCCACCCTAGGCTTAGCAGCCTCCACCTGACCAAAATCCGTCACCACGCAGTGAGGGATAGTTGATGTGTTAAAACCATTGATAATCATATAAAACATTACATTCCCTCCCTAGCGTAAATCGCACCTTGACGTTGGTAGACGCTCATTGAAATTTTATCAGCGTCCAGGTAAGTATCTGACGGCTTTTCAAGGATAGCAGTAAGGATCTTCTCCATACTTGCTCTCAGAATCGCTATCTCAGACACGACTTTATCGCTGTCTTTACTATTTGTATCTCCTTTTGTTTGCACCACTATTTTAGCTTGTGCTTCTTCCATCTCACGAAGGAATTTAGCATCACTCGGAATGCCAACTCCTGCAGCATATTTAGGAACCCCCATCTCACGCATCAAGCGTTTGGTCTTATCCGCCCGCAAAACTTTAGCCCCTTTAGGAAGAGGAAGAAGAACATCCCTCCCCTCAGGAATGAAGCTCCTACCATCTGGAAGAGTAACCAATTCCTTGTAGGTACTATTGCGTTGGTCATTGACCATAGCAAGACCACCAGGGTGATAGTTGGTACCGTGGGCATGCCGACTAGCAAAAACATTGGTAAAGAAATCACCAGTTACCCTAGTAATCCAAGTCCTAATGCCTGCAAGCACGCCAGACGCATTATCTTGAGCGTTGATTGTAACCGTTTTGTCTTGAATGCTATTAACGACGCTTTTGACCTCGCCGACAGTACTGGAAGTGCTATTTTTAGCAAGGATATCTACTGGATTATGTTGCTTAATCGCATTAATAGCCGCACTCGTCTCATTTCTAACGCCTGCAGTCTGATCTTTCGCAAGTAAATCAATTGGTTTTTCCTGTTTCGGAGAGTTCACACTCGCTTTTGCACTAGCAACTGCTTCACTAGTATTGTCAATAGCATTTAATGACTTATTCTCTGGATTAGATAGATTCCAAGCCATGATTTTATCGATTGACAATTGCCCGTTGTTCAAAACATTTGTAGGATCTAGTTTCAAATCTTTTGTAAATGGAGTAATCGCATTCCAAGTCGTTAGCGTGTCAGTCGAACGCGCAACAGCCTTTCTGAAATTCTCATCCGTAGCCAGCAACTCTTTCTGCTTAGGAGTCAAGGCATCATAGTTATAGAGCGCTTTGGAAGCTTCCTCAGCCTTATTCATCACATCTGTATTTTCCAAAAGCAGTTGCTTGACTTCAGCAGGCATACTGTTCCAGATTCTAAGATGGTTTTCACTATCAAAGATAGCTTGCAGTCCTGCTTGATTTTGGACAATCAACTGTTTTTCTTCCAGTGTCATGGTTGACCACTTACCAGACTCAACGAGAGCTTCAGCAATCGTTACCCGAGCATTTGAGTTGATATTCGCATTTTTAACAATAAATTGCAATTGCTCCCAACCCTCAGCAGATTTAGTCGCTTCCCCAATCACTTCTTTTACGTTTGATTTAATGACAAAATTGTTGTTTTCATCAATGTTTCCGACGAGCAAAGACCAAGCATCATTCGCTTCTCTCGTTTCCTTGCTCATATCACTAGTATACTTAGCAAGAATGCTATGGGAATCACCCATTTTTTGAGAAGCTTCTGCTGCCTTTTGACCGATTGCTTCATAAGACAAACCATATTCTTCCAGAACCTTTTTAGCTTCTTCCCAGTAGTTCCAGCTTTGTCCAGTTCGAGCTTTTACCTTAGCGTCAAGGTTTTGCATAACCTGGTAATACTTAGTACCTAAGGCTTCCATGGTTTGCTGGTGGTTTGTTTCAAGTTCTTGAATTTTTTTATTGTAAGTTTCTTGATCGATACGTTTGGCATCTAAGAGTTGTTTCAATCCATCTTTTGAGGTTTTGTATAACTGATTTTCTTCATCCAGAGCCTTCTTCAAAACATCTCTTGTGTGCTTTAATTGCGTTTCATTTAAACTACCAATCTCTCCATTCAGAGCCTGAAGCGCAGCCTTTTGTTGTTCGCCAGATAATTCCATCATTTCGATTCTAGCTTTGATCATCTCTCTTTGGTTGTTTAAGACGATTTCTTTTTCTTCTTGAGAAAACTTGCTAGCGTCTCCATTATGACGTTTGTAGATTTCACTGACCTGATTAGCCATTGCATCGGTATTTGAAACAACTTGGTCATTTTTTACTTTCATTTTAGCGATTTCTTCATCGCTAAACCCCAACTTTTTAGCTAATTCTTCCATACGTTGATTAGCTTTTTCAGCACCTGCTGCTACCTCTTCATGAAGTTTTCGAAAAGCTTCAGAAACTTTTTCAGCATCGCCAGCGTGGGTTCCAAAGTTGGCTACTGCTGTACTGGTATCATCTACCTTACTTTGGAAATCTCTTAACTCTTTCCTTGCAGTATCACTCAACTGAGACCCAAATTCCTCCGCCTTAATGCGAGCCTCGTCTTTCTTATGTCCTAGATAGACCAATCCTCCAGCTAGTAAAGCAGCACCACCCACCAGCAAACCAATAGGATTTGTCAAAGCCCCAATGGCTCCAGACAAGAGACTAGAACTAGATGCAGCAGCGCCAGCTCCTTCCGCTAAAACAGTAGCTTCGCTTCCTACCTTAGCAAGACCGAGACCACCTTGTAAAAGTCCTTTTAATTTACCAGCACGCTCTGTCAATTTAGCAAGACCGAGACCGCCCTTTAATAGTCCTTCTAATTTACCGGCATGTTTTATCAAAATACTAAGAGCCGTCGCCCCATTGCCTAGAAAGTTCAAGAAAGGGTAGCCCAGAGCCAAAAAACCACCAATACCAACCGCCAAGCTCTGTACGGCTGGAGGAGCCTTACTTAGCCAGTCGATAAATTGGTTCACCTTATCAATCACAGGAGTTAGTAATGGTAATAATTTCTGACCAATGTTAATCTGTAAAACTTCTAAACTAGATTTAAAACGTTCCACACCATTTTTAGAAGACTTAGATAATTCATTTGCTAAATCCTTGGTATAAGTTGTCGCCCCCTTGGTTTCATTAGCAAGATTACGCAACGCATCTCCACCTTGGTCAACCAAGATATTCATCGCTGTCTGAGCTTCTGTACCAAAGGCTGTAGCAATCAAGGCCGATTTCTGAGCATCTGTCATCCCTTCCGTATTCTTTTTGATACGATCCAAAATATCAGGTAGCTTAATCGCGCCGCTACGAAATTCTTCTGCAGAAAAACCAAGCTTCTCCATTGCATTTGCATTTTGCTCTGATGGTTTCAGTAGCCTTGTTAAAGCTCCACGCAGAGCCGTACCAGCCTTTTCACCAGCAATACCATTGTTGGACAAAAGACCAACAGCAGCGGCAGTCTCTTCCAAGTTCATACCAACGTTTTTAGCAACGGGACCAACATACTCCATTGCAGCCCCCATATCAGCAAAACCAGCAGCCGTTTTATTGGCGACAAAGGTTAAGCTATTGGTTACTCGCTCTGTATCCTGAGTAGATAGCCCAAATTGTTGCAAAATATTCGTAGTGGCGTTCATAACCGTATTGAAGTCCTCACCAGATGCCTTAGCAGCATCTAGGATAGCAGGCATGGCTTCGATTGTTTGATTGGCATCAAAACCTTTCTTGATAATTTCTTGCATCCCTTCATTGATAGATGCAGTAGAAATCCCATACTGCTTCGCCCAATTTTTTGAACTTTCACCCAGCTTTTGTGTGGTACTGTTCAGTTCATCCGCTGTTGGAATGGTATCAGCTAACAGAGATTTAGTTGTATTCATCTGGCTTTCAAAGTCAATAGCTTTCTTAGTAGAAAGCGTAAAACCAGCTAATAAAGCAGCAGACACAGGCTTCATTGCATCGCCCATAGCCCGCAATTTTTCTCCACCTTTAGCAAATTTTTCGCTCAAGGCATCTATCTTACCAGACCAACTATTTTCACGCCCCACATCTTGCAAAGCTTTTTCAACACCGCGTAGCTGACCTTCCATTACTGCCAACTTAGCATTCTCACGCTGAATATCAGCAGCAGCCTTGTCAAATTTAGCTGTCCCCGGTTCAAGTTTATCAAAACTTTTCTTCATCTCATCCAAAACTTTACGTTGTGAATCAATGGCTTGTCCTAAAGTCTTGTATTTTGCTTGAAGTAAGCTAGCATTTTTTTCATTGCCTTTTAAAGTACTGTCCAAAGAACGGACATTATTTTGAAAGTACTTTACAGCGTTTTTTGCACCAGTTAGAGTAGGACTGAACTTTGACACGTCCAACCCTAGCTCGATATACATCTGACCTAACGGCGTACCGCTTGCCATCTTGTTCTCCTTCCTAACTCCTCAGAGCAAAGAAAAAAGCCCTTACGGACTTTTCATCATTCTTTATAAAAATCATCCATTGCCATGTTCATAAAAGCCCAGATAAACATACCAAGAAATAGATAAGCATAGAGTGGCAGGGAAGCAAAGATAAAGGGTGATAGCAAGAGCATACCAAAGATATCTACAAAATTTGTACAAATACAATACAAGCCAAAAGCAAGATAAAGGATAAAAATGGTAAACCAAAACCAATATCTTCTACATGCTTTTTCTTTTCGAGACATTTCTTCCACCTCCCTTACATATCTCTATTATATTCCTAAGCCTTTGATTTGTAAAGTCTTGACCTAGAGACTTTCTAAAAAATCTGCCAAGTCAAGCACTTCTTCTTGTTCACTCGTTTCCAGACTTCCCAAGACCCCCATCAAGTCCTCCCAACTCGTATCCATCACATCGCGAATGCTCATTCCATAAGGACCCTCTGTAACTTGCTTGACAAAACCATAAAAACGTTTGATCGCTTGCCCAGGTGCTAGCTCTTTTCCTTTGGGTCTACATCACCTACCAGATGAGCATAAATTGCTGTAAAAATAGAAATCACTTTCGCAAAATCTGTGTATTCTAGTAATTGTTCTACTGTCACATCATCAAACAAACTAGCAATAAATCCCAACTGCTTATCAAGCTTCTCTACCTCAGATAAATCACTTGTCAAGGATTCGTTCATGACCAAATAGTCACGATAATCACGAGTTGTGATTTCTTTGCTCTTTTTTAGGACATCTTCTCCCTTGTCATTTTTAATTGTAAATTGAACCTTAGCCATATACTTTCCTTTCTAAAAAAGTAAAAGAGAGCTTTCGCCCTCCTTCTACCCCGCAGCGGTTATGTTTAGTTGACCTTTCAATTTCTTCAACTTTTCAGCATCTGAACCATAAACAATAGCACCATAACGCCCCTTAGTTGCAACGTCTGAACTAGCTGTCGCAGTGAAATTCACACTAGTAGTAGCTAACTCATTCGCCTTATCCTTGAGCGTTTCAAAATCAATAGCATCCATAGAAAGCTGACCTTTATAAAAACCATAGTAAACAGGTTCCCCATCAGCAGTATTACTTTCAATGAGAATGGAAACATTCTTGGCAACTGTGTCTGCACCGAAGTAATAGATACCATCATCATCGCCATACCCCAAAGCATTCGTATATAAAGCTAATGGGACATCAAGCAAGCCCATCTCTACCTTAACATCACCGACTCCTCGATTGGAGACGTGATAAGCCACATTACTACCATAAGTCTTTACAGGGTCACTAGATAATCCAGTTACTCTAGCGGTCTGTGTAGCCCCTTCATTATCTTTACCTTCTAGCGTGAAGAGGTTCTGTCCAACCGTTGGAGTCTGTCCATCATGCACACGAATGGTGACTGATTTAAGTCCGATAAGTGCAGTTCCTTTTACTGTCATTTCTTTTTCCTTCTTTCTAGTATTTCTCATATAGAGCGCTCATACCACGATAAGTCCGAACGTCTACATAGCGCTTAATATCAGGAATCCATTGTTCCAAACCACCTTCAGTCTGATAAAATCCCTGTTCTTCCATTATTTTTTCAATTCTTCCTTGGAGTTCTTTACACTCCACTCGATTAGTAGACTCTACATTGATTTGATAGAGAAAAGTCTTAGCCAAACTAGTATTACTACCGTGAGCCGTCTGCATTGGAGGCCCTACAGGGATAATGACAATACTGGTCTCACCATCTCCCAAGCTCTCAGGACGCTCAAAAGACTTGATACTAATACCAGATAAAGACTCATCCTCTTCCAAAGCATCGTAGAGTTCAGTTAATTTGTCTTTAATCATTACAAAAACTCCTGTTTTAACTTCATGCCGACTTTAGACTTAAAGACCGGCTTACTCGCTTCAAAAAAGCGGCGCATGACTCCGAAACCACGAGGATGCCCATTCTTTGCATAGCCAAATTCATTTAAGTGAATAAGAGTCCAACGAGGACTTTTAAAACCTAATTTAACCATTGGAACTCCGCTGGATGTACCAGTCACATTCCCATGAACGACCGCACCAACCGTCTTCCCAGTGTCAGCGTACACCGCCATAGCCCGTTTGAAAGTTGGCTCAAACTCCTCAACCGTCTCCTTCAAGGCTCTGTTGACCTTTCTACGAACTACCGGCTCTCCTAGTCGAGCCTCAATATTCCTCAAAATATCATCAAATCCTTTTAGATTAGCTCCACTAGACATCACGACCACCTCCGATAAGGACAATCAAAAAATCCCGATTAGCAAAATCAGGACGGACATCAATGATTTGCCATTTCTTACCAACTAGACGGATATCCCCCACTTCGACAAAATGCCGATTTTCAGGCTGATAATCTGTCAGAGGGTCACGAATCTTCAAAGTCATCTTAGCTTTCATCGCTTTTCCAGTTGCAATCTCAACGTCTTTCATACTTGGAGAATAAGTTTGCCCCATCGTATAAAAAGCCTTCTCGTAACTCACATCACGACCATCAACCCCTTTTTTTATTTTAGAGGTATAGAAAGTCAGGGGAGTTCTCAGGTCTCCATTTTGAGACTCAGGCTTTTTGTAACGATAGCTTGGTCCCTCACTCCTCTTCATTTACGCTCACTACTTCCTTAGAGCTACGACTTCTGGACGACTTTTCCAACTCGACATAGTCAGGTAAATGTTCCTTTAGCTCAGCAAATCGTTCTTCTGTCGCTTCAAACCTTTCTCCGACTTGCCTAAGGACTCCCTCCTTGAGGTCATAAAACTCTTTTAATACCTTAATCATCACTATCCTCCATTTCTATCTTATCTAACGATAATGCTAAAATATCCGCTTTGAAATTTTCGTAAAAAAATTCAACTTGGTCATTATAGACATAGCGAGCACGTTCTAAGATAAGTTCCCTTATTTGATGATCGTGTATATTCCCACTTCCTACCAAGCGGGTAATAACCATTTGAGAACTTTCTAACATCCGTGAGAGATTCGCATCTTCTCCGCTATGAAAAATTCTCATCCGCTCCTTAAAAGGAATAAGGAGGGAATGAAGTTTAGCTTCAATCTCCATCCTTCGTCACCTTTTATTTTGCAATACTCAGTGTCCACACAGCAGCAGTCTTTTCATCATGCGCTTTACCATAAGCAAATTGCTTAGCAGTGTAGAGATTCAAGTCTTCTAAAGCATAGGTTTCGGTAAATCGTCCAAATTCAATCCCCCCACCTACAAAGGCATCGTAGCGACCTTTGACAAATGTAGTCACCTTACCAGACGCTTGAGCAACCGACTCAACCAAGATGAGGTTATAAGGCATAGCTGTTACATATACACCCTGAGCATTGAGAGACGTATATTGCTTCTTCACATCCCAGGCATCTACAGGGTTCACTACCATAACCAAATTACCTTCTACTGCAACAGGAGTGGTATTGTCAGCTTTTGTAGAATGGTATTTATAAACCTCCGTCAACTCTTTTACCACGGTAGCAGAGTCTGCGAAAGTCAATGGTTTTTTCTGAGCTTGTTTCTCAGCATAAGTTACTTTTTCACTTTCTGCAGTCCCTGTAAGAGTACGAGACAACCCGATAGGCTTGTTGTCCCCATCACCATTTAAATAACCAGCTTCAAGAGCAGCTGCAAAGGCCTCTGTAATTTGAATGGATACGTAAGACTGTAGCCAAGCAGGACCAAACTTTTCAGAGTCTTTAGGGATTACAACAAAAGCAGTCAATTTAGACTGAATCGCTTCTTCTTCAGCAAATTCTTGTTTCAATTGTCCTTGAATTTCAGCATTGATTTTACCCCAAACCGCTTGACCTGTACGACTAGACTTGAGGAATTTCAAACGAATACCAGCATTACGCAAGCCGATGTGTTGAAGAAGTGGACGGGCTGCCACCATATCCTCAAAAATACGGTCAATTGTTTCCTGAGGGAACAATTTCTCAATTCCTTTGGGAGGAAGTTTCTCAATGTTGTTGAAAAATTCGCGAGCTTCAGCAGTCAACTGTGCATCGTATGGATTCATAGTTGCGATTTCTTTACGAGCAGCTTCTCGAGCATCATCTTGCAACTTATCTGTCAATGCCTCAATCATCTCGTTATAGAGCTTATTTTGCTCCTCCATAGGAGCACCAGTTTCTACTGCATTCATAAAGTTCTGACGAGCAGTTGTAAATTCATTACCAAGTTTCATCATTGTTTTTTATTTCCTTTCTTAAAATGGGAAACGACCCAACCCCACAGGTTCAGCCGTCTTGTCTTCTTTTTTCTTATCTTCTGGGATAGGTAAACTGTTATTCAACCTATCACGAACCAAGTCCGCCAATAACTCCACATCTGGGGTCATCGCAGATCGGATTTTTTCGATAAAATCACGAGGAATCACAGGTGTCTGACTAGCTACCAAGACAGGAGCTTCCTGACTTTCAAACATGACCTTATCTGCGAAGCCATGATTAACAGCAGAACGAGCATCAAACCACGTTTCACCCTCCATTAGATCCAGTAAATCATCTAATGCCTTACCAGTCTTATCAATATAGGCATATGCGATGGACTTATTAAACCCTTCTAACACACCAGCCTCATGCAAGAGCGCCTTATGGTCACCACGTACACCAGCAGATACATTATGGATCATGATTTGCGCTGTAGGACTAATTTCCACCTGATCACCAGCCATAGCGATAACACTCGCAGCACTAGCAGCAATCCCCACGATTTTCACCGTCACATGCCCCTGATAAGCACGCAATGCTGTATAGATTTCACTACCAGCATACACATCACCACCACCAGAATTGATGTGCACCTCCACATCTTCTCCCGTCGTCGGCAATACAATATCCTTAGGAGCAGTTGCATCCATGTCTAGCCAATCATAAAACCAGCGGTCATCATTGGATACAATCGCTCCCTTAATCTGAATGATTGTCATCCTCATTTCCTCCTTTCTCTATTTCGTTTTCACCCTGATAGTTCTTAGTGATAAGGAAAGAATCCCCACCAGGAACAGCCTCAAGACCAAGTTCCAATCTCACCTCATTTCGAGTCATAGCCCCAGATGAGATGAGTTTATCTATGTTCTCAGCCAGAGCAAACTTATCCAGTCCCCCCTCACCAAAAATCACAAATTTTTTCTGATTAGCGTATCCAGCCGAACTCACCATAGCATGGTTTAGAGCGTCACCCACTTTTTTAACCAGCGATTCATAACAATAACTGTTAAACATCTTCTGGCTATTAGACAAATCAGCCATATCTCCATGCATCAAAGCCGTCGGCAAACCTAATATATCCGCAACCTCGTCATCAAATTGACGTCTCAGTTTCTTCAACTCTTCAACTGATAGATTTGTAGTTCCTACCGTATTGGTCAACTCCGAATACTCCACACCATCCATTGTCGGTACAATGGCAACCGTCTTAGACGTAAAGGACTTAAAAAGATTGTCCGCATATCTCTGCAGTTTCTTTCTCTTATCCTCATCAAAAGTTCCATTCGCTTTTGTAGCCAGAACCCCACGGATCTGATTATTTCTAGCTAAGGCTTCCACCAGACGAGTATGTAGTTTTTCATAATCAGAAAACAAGTCAGATACATATTCTTGCAAGCGATTGTTATTATACTGAAGAAAGATGACATCACTCATAGCAAACTTCCTCTGAAATGTATAATCCCCGACAGACACCATCTCAAAGGTGTCATCATACAGAGCATAACGCCTACGAGTAAAAGCATCAGCTACCAGTAACTGCTTATCATCAGACAAAACAATGAGTACTTCGTTTTTCGTCAATAAGCGATAAATGACCTTCTGCCAGAACTCCGAGGCCGAC
Source organism: Streptococcus sp. 2741 (assembly GCF_013276315.1). Lineage (NCBI taxonomy): Bacteria > Bacillati > Bacillota > Bacilli > Lactobacillales > Streptococcaceae > Streptococcus > Streptococcus sp. 2741. The sequence continues at coordinate 11,848 of NZ_VMKU01000019.1, forward strand.
TCATTCTTATTGGGACGCACATTTAAAATATAATCCCAGTCTGACGTCACATGATGATTCTCCACCATATACCGAAATTCCGACTTAGCAAAGATACGAGCCACAAACTCCGCCGACTTATCAATCGCTAAACTCTTTAACTGCAAACACCCCAACATTCGTTCCAACTCTTCAAAATCAAAACCAACATCAGGCGCATCACGCTTAAATAAATTTAAGAACCCCATGCTTCCCCTCCTTCCTATCCAATTACCAACCTACCACCCAAAATTTATTCTTAGATTAAAACTCCCAATCCTCTAACATATCGAGGAATTCCCCAACGTTCGACTCATGTACAAGCTCACGTTTGTATAGAGCAGCAATCAAGGCATGGAAACCATCCGTCTTTCTTCTGACGGGCTCTTTCTTCAAGAAACGCTTATTGCCATCCTTGTCCTCTTTGACGTAGGTATTATCCGTATACCAAATCATAGAATTATCATTCTCAAAGACAAAACGTTCATTGGCAAATCCATCTTCGATGATTGGCGCAACCTTGGATTGAATCGCCCCAGGATTTCTCAAGAACTCATATTCAAAACCAGCCTCTTCCAAAAGAGGTTTTAACAAGTCCATTCTGAAACCATCTGCACATACAAGCTCAATCTGATAAAACTTACTCCATTCATTCAATTTTTCGACCAATAAACGAGGGTCAATACTAGGGCCGTCCACAATTGTAAATAAGCCTCTATCTGCCCATTCCTGAATAGGAGCTTTAAGTTTAAAAGCTTTCAAAAATGCTTTACGAGCAAATGAATGTTGTTTCCAGATAAACTCATCTCCGTTCTTAAACAACAAACCAACACTCGCAAAATCTCGAATGCTAGCATAGTCAAATCCTGCGACACAGGACTTACCCAACAAGTCAATACCAGGCGAACGTAAACAAGCAAGTAATCTTTCACGAGTCGTCACATCTTTCTCAAGGTCTGCTTCAGGAAGATTCATCCGTTTAGTCATGAACTCCTGACGACCAGACGGCTCCAGCTCAAGGTCATCATAGTCAGCCTTAGTTCTAGCAAGCAACCTCTTAGCGTAAGGCGTGCTTTCATCCAACATCGGATTTGCTTTCGGCCAATTCTTCATGTCATCCACCTCATCCGCACTATCAAGCTTGCAGATAAAAGGGAAGAGTCTGAAATCATCAACCTCTCCATTCAAGATTTGCATAGACTTCTCTATCAGCTTGTCATAGAACCCCTCGCGCACATACCCATTCGTACCGTTGTAGAAAGTCCTGACATGAGCAATCTTACCAAGACCAGACCTTTGAACCTTCACAGCCTTATCATTTTCAAATTGGTGAATCTCATCAAACTCAAGACAACCATCACGAGCAGAGTCCATAGTCTTCGGATTATTCGTCCGAAAAGAAAAGACCGAGTTGTTCGCTCGACCTGTGATAGACATTTTAGTCAGATAGAAATGGTCCTCAAGACCACGCCTTTGGATAGTCTCATAAACTTCCTCAAACGAAACCTTACCCTGTTTCTCAGAGTTAGCAGTGATAGTCACATCGTAATCTCTGATAGGGTAGATAGGGCTGATAAAAAACGATGACCTTGCTGACATAAAACCATTCTTACCACCCCCACGAGCAAGTGTGTATAGATACTCGTCAAAGTGTGGTTCCTCGTCTACCTTCCGAAAAAGAAAAATGAACGGTGTCAAGAAAAGTTGATACTTAGCCAGAGGGAAAAAATTCTTTTCCGCAAACCGAATGAACTTGTCAATTAAGTCATTATCAAAATACAAATCATCACGAGGATAGATTTTCTCCTTGATGATTTTAAACAGCAACTTCCTTTCCTTGTTGACGACAATATCTCCACACTCGACCATTTTGATGTAGTCATCAACCAGCGGATGAGAAATCATAACAGATCAGCTCCAGACGTAGCTTTCTCGACAGGAGAATTTTCAACATCAAAATCAAACGACCGCTCAATAGCCAAAAGCTGATTGCTGGTTGTGTTGATTTCCTTGATGAGAGAATTCGCTTTTTGGAATCTTTGTTGTCCATTGTGAACAGTGATGACCAGTCCGTCTTCATGAAGTTTAGCTTTCAGCTCATAAAGCAGCCGGACAAGATAAAGATAGCGATTGACTTTTTCATACTGAATCGCATCCTTTTTTCTAGGACTGAAATAGCCAATTTTAGAAAGTAGCTGATTTTCTAATTCTTTTATATTTTTTTCCGAGTATTCTTCCATTACCCCCCACCCCCTTTAATTTTTTGTTAAAAATTTGGACAGTCGAGTGCAGACCGCTTACTGGCTCCTTTGAAATTTCCTGATTTTTTTGACCGGGGGGTGTTTAAGATTCGTTCACCTAACCCCACCATTCATCTTTTCGGAAATTTCTGTCATTCTTATCAAAACGATCATGCCTTTTATTATGACATGCTTTGCACAATGTTCGTAGGTTATCGATATCAAGCGCGAACTCTGGATAGAACTCTAGCTCCTTGATATGGTCAACTTCTAAATTAGTAGTCGTGACCTTGCCTTCATCCCTGCACCATACACATTCGTAATGATCTCGTCTAAGTGCTTGCCTTCTTATCGTTCTCCACTCGCTGGAATTGTAAAACTGGTTTCGTTCTTCTCGAGTTGAAACTTCAATCATTGTTTAATATTCTTTGTCCATTACATCTTTCGTCAATAATTATCTTAAAGATACTTATTTTAAATTGCTGTTACTCTATATTTTCTAGCGTTCAATTAGACATATCTTATATTCTGTCTAATTCAAACAGTCGCCAAAAAGCCTAACACAATAAGGATATACAGTAATCCACTAAATGAATTAGCGTTTGACTCGTTATGTCTAATTGGTTAACTACAATCCAAAATTTGACATCGCTTTGTCCTGTTGATCTTGACGAATACCTATATATCTTAAGGTAATAGCTGGTGATGAATGATTAAACAAACTCATCAACATTGCTATATCTTTTGTCTTTTTATAATAATGATATCCAAATGTCTTCCTCATTGAATGAGTTCCTATATTTTCAATACCACACTCAGATGCAGCAACTTTTAAAATCCAATCCACAGTCCTACGATCAAGTGGTTTATTTTTTCCGACTCTACTTTGAAATAAAAAATGATGATGAGGTTTATTTTGTATATACTCTCTAACCTCACGTTTGAGAGTTTTAGTCATTTTAATCTTTTTCTTCTTCCCAGTCTTTTGTTCTTTCAGTTTGATATACCAACCTTGAACATCCTTTACTCGAATTTTTAAAATGTCACCAACTCGCAAACCTGAATTGATACCAAAAAGAAATAAAATATAATTACGCTCATTCCATTCTCTCAGATAATCTTTCATAGCCTGTATATCATCTTTATCCCTGATTGGTTCTACAATATTCAAAACAAGTATCACCACCTTTCAAATAATCAAAAAAAGCCACTGGTCGTGGCATTGAATATGACAGTAGCTGGAATTGAACCAGCTGGTCTAGCAATAAAACGCACGCTTGGTAAAAGTTTCAAGGAGACCCAAACAACCTGCTAACCTGTCCTTACTGTCTAAGAGGCCGAAACCTCTGTATTTTTAGGAGTCCTCATGACTGTTCGTTACCCAATCATTGGATAATACTATTTTAGCACCTTTTTTCGTTCCAATTCTCCCAAGATTTTCCCAGATTTTTCCCAAGATTTTCCCAGAAATCACTTGTAAACCAAAAGGTTGCTTGCTTGATAGGACTCTGCAAACTCTAGTAGAGCTTTGTTCAATATCCGATAATACTCACTAGATGAGTAGCCTAGTTCTGAATAAATACTGTAGTCTTCCCTCCTCTTTTTCCTGCAATATCGTTCGATTAGGATACGTGTGTATTCCATATCGGAAAGATTGTTGATTGCTTTAGCGATTAGTTCTAAATCCTGCTGAGCTGATACTCTACGCAAGACCATGCTTTCTACCTGCTTACTTGTCTGACCACTTGATGATTTTGGTTCAAGCGAGTAGGATATTGTTATTTTGGGGGCGTATTCTTCTCCAGCAATCCGTCTCAGACGACTGTATTTTTTTAGGACTTTGATAGCTTCCTTTCTGGTTTTCTTTTCATCGATGATATCCAATAACTCTATTTGCACACGAACTCCTCCTCATGATATAATAGTTATGCGAAACCATACCATGAGGAGTCAGCTGTGCTGGCTTTTTTCATGCCCTACTCCCGAGAATAATATCAGCAGGAAAAGCAAAGTAAGTACAGATATCTTCTACATTATAAATATTCGGTACACTTTCCTCCTTCTCCCATTTAGCAATCAGGTAGCGACTATAGCCTAGTTTAGCTGCTAACTTTTCTTGTGACAACTTCCTTTCCTTACGTTTTTGCTTTAGCAAGAAAGCAAACCTACTTGCTTGTCTTGGATTTAATTTATCCTTCATCATCCACCTCAATCTTTATGACTGCCCTACCATTCGGATGGCGTTTTTGTGTAGATGCAAAAGTGTAATACTTCAACATCCTCTCGGCAATTCCTGTTTCTTTGCTGATTTCCTCAAGCGTTCCTATCGTCACGAACGTTTCACCTTGATATAATGCGTACTCATTCATGCTCCATCTCCTCGATAAGCCAGTCAAGGTTCTTTCTGGCTTTCTTCAGGTCTTCCAGACCGTTTGCACCTTGGTAGTGGCTTGGTTTGTTTATGTTGTCTGTCATGTTAAGTCCTCCTCATAAAAATCATATCATTGTCAAAACTCCAAGGATGCTGTTGAATTTCTTCTTTTCCGACAGGTATTTTATAATGATAAACCACCGCTCTAATCAGACGAAGTGGTCTGTCTAATTGGCATGCTATTTGTCTACAGCTCATGCCCATTTTTCCAAGTGTTTCTATATCGTATTTTGAAATATCCCATTTCTTTTTTCTGCGAGGCAGTCCGAGCCTGTTCGCTTTTATAATCACTGCGTCTAAACTTCGATTTAATATTTTAGCTAGCTGGTTTAAATCTTGAACTTTTTGATAATAGCGCCGTAAAATTCTTATTTCTTCATCCTGCCAATGGCGTTTTGTAAACTGACCTTTTCCTTTGTTGATTATCTCAGACTTACATCGGACAGAACTAACTGTACGACCTAAAAAATCAGCGACCTCTTCAACCGTACTTTCATTATCGTTGTGGGCTAGTAAAATATAATCAACCTCATCTTCTGTCCATCTACGTCCTGCCATAATGTTTATACGCTCCATGTAAATAATAAGTGCCATCTTTACGCTTGTTTACGTAATACGTATATTGCCCATCTGGACTAGCGTAGGAAATCTGCTTCTCTCCTGCCCAGATACCATTGTCACGCATCATATGGCAATTCTCCATAATCCATTCTACGTCAGGCATCTAGTAACTCCTTGTTTTCGTAGATGTTGCCAACGACTCTATAAGAGTAACTTTCATCGCTAAGAATTTCATGAAAGGGCGCAATATCATCTACACTTATTGCTTCTATCATAAAGACAGCTTGCTCATTATCCCAAGTCAATTTTGCATTCCCAAGGACTTCTCCTTCATCTTGAATTTCAAGAACATCCCCCTCAAAGATTTCCTTGCCGTTCTTATCCTTGAGTCCTGTTGATTGCATGATACATTCATAATCATCAAAATGTAACCAATCTTTTTTCTCTTCAATCCAAATGATAGGACAAGTCCAGTTTTCATCACTTAGATCACAATTGCCTACCATGACTTTGTAATTCATTTCTTTTCGCAGTCTATCCCACGCTCTAAATTTTGGTATCATAACATCACCTCATCCCCAACTTTCACTTTCTCATACACGTCCTTCGTAACCACAAACACCCCGTAGTCACGAATCGTAAGCGTGTATAATTTGCCGTGTCGTCCTTTCTCGACGACTTTACCGAAAATCTCAGCGCCTGCGTTATCCGCCTTGTAGATAACCATCGGCTTTTTCTTTTCTAGTTCTGCAATCCTGTCCATCTGCCAGATGTTTAGTCCAGCAGATACCAGAATCCAGATAGCTATGAATCGTTTCAATCTGTGACCTCCTCAAATTTCATAAACGTCATCCAATGCGTAGTACCTCTTTGTTGTCCAAACAATGGTTTAAAAGGTACAGATTTAAGAACCTCTTTAACGTTGATTTGACAATCAGACCATTTAAAAACTAGAGTACCTCCAACTTTTAGAACTCTCATGCATTCTTCAAAACCCTTGGCTAAATCTTCCGGCCAGGTAACTTTATCCAGCTCGCCATATTGTGATCGCATAATTGAGTTTTGACCTGCCCATTTCAAATGTGGCGGATCGAATACTACTAGATTAAATGTTTCATCATCGAATGGCATATCACGAAAATCTCCGACAACGTCAGGGTTTACGTTTACCTTTTTCCCATGTATTTCAAATTTTTCTTGTCTGATGTCCATGAAAGTTGTATGACTCTCATTTTTATCAAACCAAAACATACGACTGCCACAACAAGCGTCTAGTATTCGTATATCTCCCATTATTCCACCTCCTCAAAATAACTATGAAATTTACTTAAATTGACAATAGCGACCTCTTCAACGAAATGTTTTTCAATGTCAAAGTCTGGGTCATCTTTACTAAACTTTTTCTTAATGGCTTTTTCAGCTAGTGATGGTAAAGCGAATATACTTGCTCCGTTTTTTAGGGCAAGCGCTTGACCGTGTTTATTTACTATTCGATAACCAACATCAAACGGTCTGATTTTTTCTGGGATTTTTATGCGTTTACTTTGATCCTTCATTCCTTCTTCAAGCGTTTGTATCATACTCCACCTCCTCAATCTCAATCCCTGGACAATCGAACACCCAGCCGAATCCAGCTTCTTCAAGTTCTTTGCGGGTGAATTTATAATTTCCAGTAATTATATTTTGGTTAAAATAAAGAACCTTCCCTGATTGCGTTTTAGTCAAAGGTTGCCCATTATTCAGACTAACAATATACCGCTTCTCTTCCTCGACCTCGCAGCCATCAAGCCATGCACGAGCGAATGTTTCTTGGTTGTTTTTATCCTCAAGCCATTCCCTGATTTCTTTTTTTCCAAATAAATAATCCATCGCTTGAAACAAATCCCAGTCACCAGTTTTTTTGAAATACTCAATTTTTTCCGCCACAAACTCCGGAACTTTGACCGGTTTGGGTTCGTCTAGTTGTTTCAAGTCTCTTAGAACGGTTTTTAGAATAGTTTTTCCGCTAACAATACCTACAACACATTCAACCGCTTCGTACTTCTTAATCAATGCCTTAATATTCATCTTAGTTTCCTCCGTAAATCAAATAAACTGCAATAACTACCTGAGCCATGCTTGGCGAATAGCCAACCCAATCATCAAACTCCTTAGATTTTGGCAACCAATCCTTAGTAGCTCCCAAATCATAGTCTGTAGGCTTTTCATCAGCGAAGATGCATTCCATCGCTCCCATAAATGTCATACCATCTTCTGCCATTTCCCAAAAATAGTCCGCCCGGTCTTTCACTGCTTGTGGTAAATCTTGCTTGGGAGGTTTGGCCTTCCCGTCTTCTACCGTCCAGTTGTATACTGCATTAACTTTTTGCTTTAAATCTTCCATCATCTTCCAACTCCTCATTATATTTTTCTACCAATTCATGCAACCACGACCAACGTTCGGTTTCTTCAACGATTTGGTCAACTTCCCTTTCTTGCAACCAAGCTGAGAAATTAACCACATTATCAATGTAGATTGTGTCGTAATCGCCCCAATCCCAAACAGTTAAATAAATTTCTGTTTCAGTTCCATTTTCATCTTCAACCGTTATTGAACCATTTTCAACCCACGCTGTACCAAAACACAATTCGCAAGTGCCAGTCTGTTCTTCTTGAAAATCTGAATGGTATTCTGTCACTTTATATTTCATCTTCCAACTCCTCCACTTTTTTCCTCAATTCTTTATTCTTTTTCTTCAACAAATCGCGCTCCAGCGCTCTAATCCGTCTCTTGCGTGCATCGCACGGTTTCGAATACTCGATTATCTTCTCTTCATTTTGCTCAATTGTACGTTTCAGTCCTTCGATTACTACCTGTTTATCGTAATTCATCGTCTAAAAATCTTTCAATAGCTTCTCTATAGGAGACTTCCGCCATACCGTCTAAGTCGTTCAGGGCTTCAATATAGTCTGGACGCCCTTGCCCATACTGCTTTTTCAAAAACTCAACAAAGAGATGAATTTCCTGATAGGTTACTCCAACCATATTTCTTACCTCCCACTAAAACGGAAAATCATCTTCCTCAAGGGCGTATCCTGGCATTTGTTCCTCAATATTCGAACGGTTAGCAGTATCATCACGCTTTTCAAGTCGCTCAAAACCATCTGCGACCACCTCAGTCAGATAGACCCTGCGCCCCTCCTGATTCTCGTAGTTCCTTGTCTGGATGCGACCCGTCACACCGACCAGATTACCCTTCTTGCACCATTCTGCGAATAGCTCCGCCTGCTTGCGCCACATCATACAGTTGATAAAGTCTGCCTCTCGCTCGCCGTTGGCTCCCTTGAAATTCCGATTGACCGCCAGAGTAAAGGTAGCAACCGCCACATTCGACGGTGTATGTTTTAATTCAGGGTCTTTCGTCAAGCGCCCCACTAACGTAACATTATTGATCATCTTTCTTGTCCTTTCTTGCTGCACGTTCTCCGATTAAGTAGCCGAGAAATAGCCATAGAATAGCCATGCCAAATTCTTTAATAAGTTCAATCATTTTCTTATCCTCCTGAAAAAAGTTGCTAAATAGTAACAATCCTTCGCACCATAGTCAAACCGTGTCGTCCGCTGACCAATGTGCTTCTGAAACCTTGGCTGAGTGATAGCCGAGAAAGCCCACTGATGATCTTCCATTTGCTCAATGAGATCATCGACATTGTCAAACGTCCCAAGGTAAAACTTGCAGTGCCCGTTGTAGACGAAGTAAAGATTTAACATCACTCCACCTCAACGGGGTAAAAGTTCCCAAAGGAACTCCTCAATGCTTTACCAACCTGTAAGGCTGCCGCCCGAGAAACAAACCGCATGGCTTTCTTCTCCTCTGAACATGAAATGTCCAAGCCAGTCACACCAATAACTGCGGACCTCAGAAACGGCTTATCCTCTCTTGTTCCATGTCTTAAAATAAACATCAGCCACCTCCATTCTAAAAATAGTGCTTCCGCTTGTTTGTCAAGTCATTGAAAACCATCAAATGGTCTTTATCCACACCCTTCATCAGTCTGGACATAAAGGGTCTGCCATATCTTTTCTGAATATCAGCAGAAGTCAAATTGGTGGTAATGATTGTATTTGAACGCTTATTCAGGATATTGTAGAGGATAGTAAACGACCACTCACTATCCTTTTCCATGCCCAAATCATCCAAAACCAAGAACTTAGCACTGGCAATTTTATTGACCAGAAACTCTTCCTGACTAAAATCAGCTTTAATCTTCATCAACAAGTCCGTCACATTGATAAAAATCGCAATCTCTTTCGTGTACTCAGATAGAGCCTTAACCATCGCAAAGGCCAAATGGCTCTTACCAGTTCCAGCTTCTCCTTGTAACACGATGTTGTTCCTAGCCCCCTCAGACCACTCACGACAAATCCTCTTTGCAAAAGCTAGCTTTTCCGCTTCTTTTTCAGTGGGTGTCTCAAAGTTGTCCAAAGTCGCATTTTTCAAAACCTCATCATAAAGAGAAAACTTCTCAAGATAGTATTTCCTCTCTCGCTCATTCTCAGCGTCGGCCAGTTCATTCACTCTTGCTTGATTCTCCTCATGGATCCGCTCAGATTCACACATGCGGCATACAACACTCTCAGTCCGCAATATCTTTATCAAGGGGATGTTATGCTTTTCGCAAAACTCATCTTGTTGTTCTGTATTCCTGTGATAAGATAAGGCAATCTCCTCAAACACATTGTCTACCATGACAGACGACCTCCACATTCATGCCAGCTAGCCATTTCAGACAAGCATGCAACCACTTGATGAATTGGTTGGTCTGCTAAAAGAGTTTTCTTCTCGTAGCTTAACGGATAATAGTCAATCTCGAATTGTTCAATTAGTTCTAGTATCCCCATTCGTCCTTGGCCTCCTGTTCTTCTTTCTTATCCTTATTCTTTTTCTCTGATTGACGAACCTGCTCAACAGTGGTAACATTGTTCATCTGCCAATTTCTTAAAATCCCACCTATATATTTGATGTTAGGCTTTCCTGAGTTAATAGCAGTCTTCAGTGCTTCTTTCACCAAATCCACATCATTCTCATTTAGGAGATGGTTAATTTCTTCAATCTCAAATCCAGATAAGAGCCTACGAAATTCAGATTGAAAAAGTTCTAAGATATTTTCTTGACCACCACTACTATTAGTAGTAGTTATTCTTTTCTTATTCTTATCTTTATCTAATCTATTCTTATTCTTATCTTTATCTTCTTCTAGTGCGTTACCGTCCGTTACTGTAACGTTACCTGTAACGTTACCAAGAGCAAGATTTTTCTGTTTTTTACGGTATTTGGCTACACGGTTGCGTGTCTGTTCCTTTATTTTCTCCATTCCGTCAACGTTTTGATGTTTTTCCCAATTTGGCAAGCTAATAATACCATCGATAATCTCAATCATCCCAAACTGTTCAAAAACTCCAATAGCCATTCTTACTGTATTCAATGGTCTACGAAAAATAGTAGCTAACATTTCATCTGTATAGTGAACCTTATCAGTCATCATCAACAAACCATTACTGTTATGTTTTCCAGCAAGTGTCAAAATCTTGAACCATATCACTAAGATGGCATCAGGATCAGGCAAGGCATCAATCAGGCAAATCTTTTCATCGTCAAAAATATCGGTTGTGATTTTTATCCACTTAATTTCAGACATACCTAGCACCCCACTTCCTACGGTTAGCGCGATACTTCATTCGCATATCCTCATAGATGTACCTGCCTTCCAGCTCCATTTTTTCAATCTTTAGCAGCTTATTTTTAAGCTCCACATCACGATAGTCCTTAGCTAGTTTTTTATAGTCTGTTAGGTATTCTTTGACTAGTAATAGATTTTTATAATCGTTTTCCCATGTCGTAATAAAATGTCTTGAAGTTGATTCCCTTCCTTCCAGTTCTTTAACAATCATAATCAGGTTATCCAGCGATTCAATCAATTCTTCCATTTCCTGACCTCATCATTACAAAAGTCTGATTGCAGACTGTTTAGGTTCTGGCAAAGCTAACGGCTCAGGGCGCAAGCCTACAGGCGGTTCGTTGTCATATGTGAATCCTTTGAACTCTCTACGGATATTCTTGCGAATTTCTTGCCATTTGTCCTCTCTACCACGTTCGTATCCTTGGATAATCATAGACGCAAATTCTTGCTCTTCTCGTCTCTCTTCTTCCTCTCGTTGTTCTTGCAATTTGATATGACGGCAAGCTCCTGCAAATCCAATCAGCAAGGCTCCAACTCCCATCAACTGGTCTAAAATCGGTGGTTCAAACATTTTTAATCTCCTAAATAACTTTTTCTTTCAGTGTTTCAAAAACTTCAAACTTCAAATTTGTCTGTTCTTTTATTTTCTTCAATACACTAAGCACTGTGTCATCTTCGTTAAACTGAATAATGGTATCACTTATAACTAGTTCGTAGATGTTAGACATAATTCTATTATCAGTCTCTGTTTGTTCAACGGATTCTAGTTCTGAATCGATTTCGTTCTCATAATTTTTGAGAGCGTTAGCGGATTCATTAAATCCATGAAGTAACAATGTTCTCTGTAAAATTTCATTCACATCAATGTATTTATCTAAGCTTTCTCTTTCTCTTGCTCGTTTTGTTTCTTCAGGAAACAGAATATGCATTCTATCAAATATTTTGCTAAGTATTTTTACATTCTTTTTGGTTGGTTTTGTCTGAGTATTTACAATACTAGCCATCGGATATCCTTTAGTAAATCCAAGTTTTAAATCTAAATCACTGGCAGAAGACGAAACTTCTTTTCTAAGATTTTTTAAAATATCAATAAGCAAAGTTGCCCACATTATCGACATAAAATCATGACCAAATGAACCGTTGTAATCATTTGGTTTGTCAAGTGGATTAAATTTCTCGTTGGATAAATCTTGTACAATTTTTTTAAGATTTTCATCTTCGTGCTCATATCTTTCAAAGAAATTTCGCAAACCTGGTCTATTCTCTTTTTTCATCTTATGTTTGTATGCTTTTTTATTATTCATCTTCTCTCTCCTTATGCTCTTAATTTTCGTACTTCTTTCTCTAATTCCAAAATCTCATAAACATCATTAATATCGTACATAATATATTTCCCTTGCTTACGAAATCTCAATCCTTTACGTTCTAACTTCTTAATATAGCTATGAGTGAAGCCAAACTTCTCCATCAAAGCCTGTTGATTGATTGGCATGCGATCATTCTCTAACTGCTCCTTGACCTGCTTTTCAGCAAAAGCCAATAATTGATTTGTGAACAATTCAGCACTTTCGCCGTCTAATCGTAATTGTAACGTTATACCTTCCATTTTCTACATCCTCTCAACTATGCGGGCAAGCATTTTTGTGATATAATGGTTTAAATTGTTTTAGTATGCGCCTGATTGCCGTCAGGTGCTTTTTTGCGTTGTTGTCAAACTGTTTTACTTTCCAGCGCTCTGAGTTCTATCTCATGGCTGACTTGTCTAAATAGCTTCTCACACGCTATTTTAGCTTCTCTGTACGTTGTAGATTCACTGATGAAGTAATCAGCAAGTTCGATGATTTTATCTTCCATTCAACCTCCTATATCAGCCTCAAGACTGATGTAATATCCTCCTAAATTGCTATAATACTCTTGACTAGGACCTCTCACCGTTTTAGTCAAAATTCCAATAGAAAGGAGGTTCAAAAAATGAGTAAGCTTAGCCATAAGCCAAACCACGTTGTTAAGAAACTAACCTGGGAAAATCTCGATAATATTCTATTATCTTATTTTTCAGAGTCGACTACTGATAAACCTAGCGCAGTAATTCAGTTATCTGATTTTGAAATGTCTAAAGCTGAAATTATCGAAGAAGCAACTGCTCAAGGTTATCAAGTTATCGATAATTCTGATGGTTACTTAAAGTTTCTATAACGAATTTTAAAGATGATATATTTGTACGATTTACATCAATATCTCTTTTTAACTTAGCAATCTGTCTATCAGATTGCTTTTTTCTTTTCCCACTATACGGATATCGTCTTGGTCTCATTTTCTTTCCCTCCCTACGCTTGACTAAATGCGTTCAGTTCCATGATTTTCATCTTGGTATTGGTGCTTGGCTCCCACGTCATCCAGTAAGCTAGAGCGGCATCCGCATGCTTCTTGGGTAGCAAGTCATAGCGACTAATGTTGAAGTGGTCTTTAAAGTCAATCTCAGCTTGTCTAAATACCGACTGAGCAAAAATCTTATCCGCATAAGCTGGGCTATCAATGCCACCCAGGCAAGCCACAACCCTAGCCTTACGCTTCTTCAGGAGCGACTGAGCATAGCTTGGATGAATCGGTTGCTCACTCTTGAGGTAGTCAATATCCTCCAGCATGGTCGTCTGTTGCTCACGCAATTTCTTCTGGCCAGTGAAGAGAGCGATAAAAGCATCCTCGTCCAAATCCTCGAGAATAAATCCGCCCTGCTTACGAATAGCTGGCAAGACCTCTGATGTCACCCAGCGCTTGAACTCCTTAGCTTGAGGCAACTTGCTGGATAAGATAAGAGAGTAGAGACCAGATTCGTTGATGATAATAGTATTTTGTGTTCGTCCTAGATTATCGGTGAGTCCGTATTTCACGGAGTCATCTTCATCAACGTGCCGAGAAATTGCGTCCAGAGGTTTAGCATATCCTAAGATATCCGCTACATCCTTCCCGACAAACCAAGGCTCGTCATCAATTGTCAAAGTACGGACTTCCTGCCCGTGAAAATTAAAAATTTCGTTCATAAAGTTCCTTTCTAAATTCGGTATTTGGTAGTAAATTTTTTGATAGGTTGCTCATATCTCTTTCCTTCCTATTCTTCTCCCCTTTTTGCTATAATAAAAGCAGAAAGGGGGTGATGTAATGAATAATGAACAAAATCCATTCGATGTGATGGTTGACTTAGGGCAAGACAAGATTAAATTACTCATTGCGACATTATCTGATAATCACGAAAAAGTAGATGATGTCACTTTTCAAGTAATTGATACTGTCAATGTACTACTCGATCAACAAGCGGACATGCTTGACGAGCAATGGCGACGTGGCTCTAAGTAATTAAAGCAGATCCTTGAGAAATTCTTCAAGTTCCTTACGCTGAGACTCAGCAAGCTCTGCTCTTTCAATAGCTTGCTGAGTCATCAGTGTTTTAAGACTACTACTTAATTTTTTTCTATCGATGTAACTATTTTTAAATCCCTTATTTGCCATATCTCTTTCCTTTCTATTTTTCTCTCCTTTTTGCTATAATAAAAGCAGAAAGGAAGTGATCTAATGCCACAAATCACCAATGATAATGTCCAGATTTGGACACTCTATATCACAGTAATAATTGCAGTTATCGGTTTTGTTTTTAATACCATTTCACTCTGGCAAACAAAGAAAGCTACAGAGGATATGGCAAAGCCTTATATTAATGTTTATGTAGATGTCTATGCAGTTAAAAATCAACAACGTACCTTTGTTTTTAAAAACTTTGGCCAAACTCCAGCATATATAGATAATATTCAGATAGATGGCGAATTGGATCCATTGAATTCTGTACACCGCTTCAACTCACTTATCGGAAATATGATTGCCCCAGGACAAAAATTTACATCATCAATAGACCCAGATTATAAAGGTCGAATTACACTGACAATTACTTACTCCGATAGCAAGAAACACAAATATATAGACAAGTTTGTACTTGATGCTACATTGGCATCTGCAATGTTCTACACTGTAAACGAGAGCAATAAAAGCGATTCTCCAGCTACAGCTATCAGACAATCGACCATGGCTCTATTACGCGATCTACGATAGAACCATCTCCGAGCGATTTTACAGTTCAAACATCACGTAAGAATTCAATTTTTATCTCAACAGTTTCATCGTCAAGTGTATTGGCGATGATTTTATTTTTTGCGTCAATCGCTTCGTTCAAGTCTTTACAAGTTAATTCATAAAATACATTTACATTTGCATTCATCTCTTCCCCTCCTATTAGTGAATTTTTTTGTTCTATTTTTTGTTAGCAATTCTATCCATTGTATCTAAAGTAAGTTTTTGTATCTCTTTTCGTGCTTGCAATTCATTGTCAAAAAAATTCTCAAGCATTTCGGTCAATCTATTCGAATATCCTCGCAATAGCATTACCGTCACCAAAAATGAAGTAATAGCTGATACAATGACCACATAAAGAAAAACTTCCATCTTCCCCTCCTACTCCAGCACCTTACTGCCGACTACCAACCGTTTAACGACAACGTCCATCTCCTTAAATTCAGCATTCTCTGCACAGTAGCGGACACTCTCGCTGATGATGTGACAAATAGATACGCCGTACTCGTTCGCCAGCTCCGTAGCAATCTCCCAAGCATCTCTGTCAATCCGTGTTACTTTTTGCGCTGCGTTGTTCATACTATTTCCTCCTACAACATATCTTCTACCCTACACCCTAGCGCCTTGGCGATGACCACCGCCTGCGACAGCGTCACTGCCTTCAGGTCGTTCTCGATCCGTGACAAGGTCGTGTAGTCTATCAAGGTTCGCTTGGCAAGCTCACGCAAGCCCAGCTTTTGAGCCGTTCTCAGCTCCCTCATTTTCGCTCCATACATCGACTTCTTCCTTTCTACTAATAGGTCTTTTCAAAACTGTTGGTACTTGTCAACAGTTTTGATAGAATTATTCTATCGATTTTGAAAAAGTTTGACCTTCTTGACTAGTTTAATTTATTAAACTTTTTATTTACATAAAGTCTTTCAAATCAACATCCAAGCCAACTGCTATTTTATTTAAAGTTCCTAACTTTACATCTTTAGTAGCACCTGTTTCTAAGTATGTAATTGTCATTCTTGAAACTCCTGATTTTTCAGCAAGTTCATCTTGAGATAAGCCTTGTTTTTCTCTCAGTTGCTTTATTTTCTTACCAATCAATTTAACCTCCTTATATACACCTTTTGTTTAATTTATTAAACTTTTTATCTTTTGTATAAGCTGGTCTATAAAAACCAGCTTATACATTCAAGAGATAGTATCTTCTAATAATTGCTTTTCCATTGAAACTTTCTTAAATTCCTTTTGAACCTTGTAATCCTGATAAGAAGACCACAAGAAAGCAACGATTAGACCAGCATAAATGATATTTAGTATTGTCATAATGATTTTTTTGTGATATGATAGATTTACAAGTATCGGCCGGGGCTTTCGCCCCTAGCTTAACTTGATTGGGTTATTTACTAGCTTTCTTATTTTCGAGAGCTAGTTTTTTTATTTCTTGCTTTAGTTTTTCTATTTCTGCTTTCTTATGCTGTCTTTCAACATGCTTATCAAGCAAGAAACTGATTGCTAAAGCTAGTATAACACCTTGTTCTAACATATCTTTACCTCCTGATTATTTGCAAGGTTTTGGTCGCCCTTATCAACCTTACACTTATAGTTTAACAGATTAAACAAGCATTGTCAAGCGGATTAAACAAAAAATTTGATTTTTTTTTGATTTTTTTGTAAAATATATTAAACAACAGGAGGAATGGTATAAAATGAGAATAGGTACAATTATAAAAGAATATAGAAGCGTCCATAAATTATCAATGGAAAAATTCGCTGAACTAGCAGGGAAAAGCAAGGGATATATTTCCATGCTAGAGAAAGGTGAAAATCCAAATACTAAAAAACCAATTTCTCCTTCATTAGAGACATTACAAAAAATCGCTTCAGCTATGAATATGGATTTTGATATTTTGGTTTCTCAATTAGATGACAACCAACTCATTTCAAACTCTACTACTCTTTCAGCATACCCAGATTTTCTTATGCACCAAACAACTGACAATATAGGAAACATACAAGAAATATCTTATAGAATTAGAGAATTACGTTTAGCAAATAATTTAGAACAAACAGAAGTAGCTGATTACTTAGGGTATAAATCAGATACAACGGTCTCGAAATGGGAAAATGGAAAAAATTTGCCAACTGGTGCTAAATTAGTGAAATTAGCAAAACTTTTCAACACAACAACAGATTATATTCTACACGGTAAAGATATAAATACCACAGCGTCCCCAGATTTGCTCACACAGCAGATAACGGACAAGGTGGTACAATTAACCCCAGATAATAAAAAAATCGTGCTACGGACTTCTGAGGAGCTTCTGAAAGAGCAGAAAAACGAAGAAGAAACGAAGATAAACGAAGTATCGGAAGTTATCAGCTTGTACCAAGTTGAGGTTGTATCTGAGACGGCAGCAGCTTCTGGATTTAACTACGGATTTGGGTACGACGATACAGACAGAGAGACTATAGAGGTTGACGAGCAACCACCACGTCACGACATTGCGACTAAGGTCAGCGGAGACTCCATGCAGCCTGACTACCAAGACGGAGACATTCTCTATTTAGTAGACAAAGGACTGACCACCTACAACGGAGATTTGGCAGTTATCGCATACGGAGACCGTTCTTACTTCAAGAAGATATACACCGAAAACGGACGACTACGCCTCGTATCACTCAATGACAAGTACGAAGACATCACCCTAGACTTCCCACCAGCCGAAGATACTCACATCAAGATCTATGCAGTTGTCGGGGTGTATAGAGGGGAATAAGGAAAAAATGAATTACAACGACTTAAATGATCAGCAGGTACAAGAATTAATTAACAAACTGAAGTACCCCAAAAACGAACTTTCTTTTAATGAAATCCATACTACAATCTCGTCTTTATTTGGTAAAATAGATATAGACGAAGCTATTATTGATGATGATGACATTCAATATATACTTCACATATACAGAGGAAGGATGAATCCTGAGCGCTACAGCATTCATATTAGATTTAAAAATTCCCATAATCATTTAGTTAGGGTAGACATTAATCCATCTAATAGACATGTGAATCCTGATGACTCAATTGTAGAGGGGAATCACATTCATATATACTCCAATCACTACGATAAAAAGGATAGAGTTGCTATCCCGCTTGAAGATTCTGACTTCCCTAATTTAACTCACATTGTGGACGTATTTTCTAAATTCATCAAATATACACATATCAAGACGGAGGCTGATGATGAATAACTCAAATACACTAAAAAATATATATTTTGATTGGTTATTAAAAGAGTATAAGTTCAATGATCTAGAGAAAAATATAGTAGAAATTAGAACACCGTTTTTAGATAATGATTTTGATCATATCATCCTATATGCTGAGTTTTTATCAGATGGTAGGGTCACACTCACAGATGACGGATGGACCATTAACAATTTAAAAAGTCACGGCGTTAGTTTCTCAAATCGTTCAACATACAAAAATAACTTACTAAATACAATCGTAAACAATTTAGGTACGAGAGCTGAAAATGGAGAGTTGTTTATCACAACCAGCCTCGAAAAATTCCCACTTGCAAAGCAACGGTTGCTCCAAACTATTATGCAGGTGAATGATATGATAGTCTTACGAGATACAACAATTAAAAATGTTTTCCATGACGAAATAGAAAACACCTTAGTACAGAGAGAGGTTCTTTTTACAAGAAGGCCGTCTTATTCAGGTAAAGAGGGGATAACTGTGCAATTTGACTTCGCAATTCCCACAATCAAAAAAGAAAGACTTGTAAGGACTATTTCAAACGGAAATGATCTCAACAGGGCTAAATTACTCGCAATGGATACACGTATTTTACAGAACCATAAAGATAACGTTGAATATATTGCTGTAGTCGACGATATACACCATAGATTTGATAAAGTGGCAGAAACCCAAGCGGTATTTAACGAAAATAGCAAAGATAAAATAATATTGTTATCTCATAAAGATATCTTAGAAAATTCTCTTTTATTATCAAATGTGATATAAAAAATCCCCGCACTCGGCAATAGTCCCCCATATCCAAGAAGTCTATTGTGCAAAATTGATATTTTTTGAAAATTATATTACAATACAGCTATCAGGAGTTTAGCTCCATAAAGTTTAGGTTTGGATTTTAGATCCATATCGTGATGGTAGCCGTATTTGATACGGCTACTTTTCTTTTCATATTCTAGTAAACATAAGTCGTTAAAATAAGTTGACGTTTGACAGAAATTAAAAAAAGAAATACACTAAGAATGTAAAAAAGCCTTGTTCGTCAAGGATAAAATCGTCTGGTGTACTTCTAAGAGGTACACCTTATTTTATTATCTGACGAGCTGCCAACTGTTTCCATTTTGGAAACAACTCAAAAAAATCCCCACACTCGCCATCGCCAAACTTTGAGTGTGAGGATTTAACTTTCCATCAAGCAAGCAATGGAAAGGATGATAAAAAAATACAACTATAGTTTATCATAAGTTCTACACCTTTTCAACTATGCGGGCAAGCAATCGAAAAGAAAGGACTTTTTTATGATAAAAAAATATATTACAAAAAAAGGAGAGACTAGATATCTCTTTCAAACATACCTGGGCATAGACCCTGCTACTGGAAAAGAAAAGCGTACAACACGCCGTGGTTTTAAAACCATAAAAGAGGCAAAGGCTGCCGAACGTGACCTTCTCTTAGACGTTGAAGAGAATGGTTTTTCAAACAATGAAGATTTCCAGAACCCTACTTTCGCTGAAGTTGCTGATTTGTGGCTTGATAGCTATAAAAGCACTGTAAAACCAACAACCTATCAGAACGTTAAGAAAAAACTTGATGTTATGATTGACTTGTATTTTACAGATATGAAAATCCAGCAGATCAGTGTAGCTTATTGTCAAAAGGTTGCTATCCAGTTAAGAAATCGCTATATCCTCTATGCCAATTACTACTCTGTCATTAGCCGTATTTTCAAGTATGCCACTTCTATTGACATCATTAAGTCAAATCCCTTAGACAAGATTATCAAGCCTAAAAATAGGCCATTGAAGACTAAAGAAAACTACTATACAAAACAGGAACTAACGGAGTTTCTTAAAATTTGCAAAGTAGATTGTAAGCCTGTAGAGTATACCTTTTATCACTTACTAGCTTTTACTGGTTTGAGGACTGGAGAAGCTATCGGACTCATCTGGTCAGATGTTGATTTTGAAAATAAACGATTGGATATTTCTCGTACGGCTGTCGTTGTTAATAAAAAACAAACTGTTCAGGACCCTAAAACCAAAAAGAGTAAGAGAGTGATCACCTTAGATGATGAAACTCTGAATGTATTGAAATTCTGGAAGCGTCAGCAGATAAAAGAATATTTTCGGGCTAGTGTGCCTTACAAACATGATTCAAATTATATTTTTACGAATAGTTTCGGAGGATGGATTTCTCCTTCAGCTGTGAAAGAGAGACTTAGAAGATTCTTTTGTGAACATAAAGATGTCAAAAAAATCACTCCTCACGGTTTCAGGCACACACACGCTTCTCTCCTCTTTGAAGCAGGTGTTACAGCCAAAATCATTTCAGACAGATTAGGTCATAACAATGTTCAAACCACTCTTGATATGTATACCCACATCAATGATAATCAACGTTTTGAAGTCGTTGAGCAGCTCATAGATTTCATCCGCTCCAGCTAAAAGTAAAGTCGTATTCAATCTCGTATTCACTTTTGGTTGACATGCTAGAAACCCACTGATTTCAAGGGATTAGGAAGATGTGTACTATTTATACCATAA